>CAZGAU010000071.1:18418-25361 GCA_964523725.1 uncultured Saprospiraceae bacterium | reverse complement strand
AAATGCTCAGCTATCACACTACATCGCTCGTAGATCGCATGGGCGTTCGCCCTACTTGGCTGCCGGATGGCAGTTTCTGGTATCGGGTTTTTACGCCAACCGGAAGCGAGTACGTGTTGATCAATCCTGCGGATGGCTCGCGCAAGACGGATACCGATTTGCAAAAGCTCGTCCCGGGAAGCGCGTTTTCCGAGGAACGACGCAATAACCGCAACGAAAGCATCTCACCTGATGGTAAGAAAGCGGTGTTTATCCGCGATTGGAATTTGTGGATGCGCGACATCGGCACAGGTAAGGAAATTCAACTCACCACTGATGGCATCGAAAATTTTGGCTACGCCACCGACAACGCGGGTTGGCGTAAAAGTGACCGCCCGATTCTACTTTGGTCGCCCGATTCCAGGAAAATTGCCACCTTTCAGCAGGATCAGCGCCATGTGAGCGATATGTTTCTTGTTTCAACCAATGTCGGTGCGCCAAAACTCGAATCCTGGAAATACCCGATCCCGGAAGACGAGGACATCATCCGGATTCACCGCGTCATCATTGAAGTGGACAACCCGAAAGTCATTCGCCTGCAAATGGATCCCGACCCGCGCCGCGGCACACTTTGTGATGATATCGCCTGCTCGGGGGCCTTCGATGACAATGCCTGGAGCCCTGATGGCTCAACATTGGCTTTCGTCTCTACTTCGCGCGATCACAAGGAGGCGAAATTAAGAATTGCCGACGCCGCTACCGGCGAAGTTCGCCAAGTCATGGAAGAAATCGTGGCTACGCAATACGAATCGGGTCGAGGTATGGTCAACTGGCGCTACCTGCCCGCCTCCAGCGAAATCATCTGGTATTCCGAGCGCGACGACTGGGGACATTTATACTTATATGATCTGCAAACTGGCAAGCTGAAACATCAGATCACTAAAGGTAATTTTGTCGTCACACGTCTGTTGCGAGTGGATGAGCAAAATCGCGTGCTGTTCTTTGAAGCCAATGGCCGCGAAGCCGGACGCGATCCGTATTTCAGCCATTTTTACCGCATTGATTTTGATGGCAAAAACCTGAAATTATTGACGCCCGAAGACGGCAATCACCAGATCACGCTTTCTCCTGATGGCAAGTATTTTGTAGATTCCTATTCAAAACCCGACGTGCCGCCGGTGGCTGTATTGCGCAATATGGATGGCAAACTCATCGCCACCTTGGAAAAAGCAGACATCTCGCGCCTGTTGGCAAATGGTTGGAAACCACCTACGCCTATCACGGTCAAATCCCGCGATGGTCAGTGGGATTTATATGGTTTGATGTTCACACCGAGTAATCTCAATCCGAATAAAAAATATCCGGTAGTGAATTACATTTACCCGGGGCCGCAGGGTGGGGGAGTCGGCAGCCGCTCATTTTCGCCTTCCCGTTCCGATCATCAGGCGGTGGCTGAACTGGGAATGATTGTAATAATCATTGACGGAACCTGCAATCCGAATCGTTCCAAATCTTTTCACGATGCTTGCTATGGCAATATGGCAGACAATACGCTGGAAGATCAGATCGCCGGCATCAAGCAGTTGGCGGAGAAATATTCTTATATAGATTTGGATCGCGTGGGTATCTGGGGGCATTCCGGTGGAGGATTTGCGACCGCTGCGGCGATGTTCCGTTATCCTGATTTTTACAAAGTGGGTATTTCCGAATCGGGTAACCACGACAACCGCAACTACGAAGACGATTGGGGCGAGCGCTACATCGGGCTGCTGACGAAAGACGCCAACGGCAAATCCAATTACGAGGACCAGGCCAACCAAAATTTCGCCAAAAATTTAAAAGGCAAACTCCTCCTCGCCCACGGCGCTATGGACAACAATGTACCGCCGTACAACACTTACCTGGTGGTGGATGCATTGGTGAAAGCCAATAAAGATTTCGATCTGATCGTGTTCCCGCACGCACGCCATGGCTTCGGGCAGGACAATTATTACATGATGCGGCGACGCTGGGATTTCTTTACGAAGCATTTATTAGGTAAAGAACCGCCGAAAGAATACGAGTTAAAACCACGAAGAGACCCGCGCGCGTAAGGAGAATCTTGGTCAATAATTTTATGCTGTTGTCGTTGAATCTCTTCAGATACCTGGCGACAACAGCATATATTACAAATTTATGGACCTTCGACAATATACAAATACGTGACTTCACTATCTCGTTGCACTTTCATTTGTGCCCTTGCATAGACCAGGCTTCCTTTTCCTACTTTTAAATCTTTCGCGTTAATACCATCCAGTGTTTGCTTTTGGCTGTCTTTTCCAAATATCCAGCCACCGCCGTAGCGGATTTTGATTTGGGCGCCGGCAGGACCTACGAATCTACAAATAAAGGTCGTATTCCATCCTGATTCCAGGGTTCGCCAACTGCCGGCTTTAACGATTTTAGTGCGTTGGACTTGAGGCATAGATGTGGTTTTAGGTTATTTGTCAAAATTCACTGAATATAAGAAAATTACTACGGTTATTTATTATAAGTCATTAAAGATCAGGAAATAATCCTTTCCAGTTTTTTGCCTATTTTTAGCTCCTAAAAACCCAATCATGCTAAAAAGACTCTTCATTCTGATGATCACGTTCATCGCCGCCTTTTCCCTATCAGCTCAAAGCGCAGATGAAATTTTAAACTACTATTTTGAAAATACAGGAGGACTGGAAAAATGGCGCACTTTGAAAACAACCCGAATGGAAGCTAAAATGTCTATGCAGGGCATGGAATTTCCAGGTATTATTCATAGCAAAGCCCCAAACAAACAGCGGGTGGAGGTCAATGTTCAGGGGAAGCAGATCGTACAAGCATATGATGGCGCCACCGCCTGGTGGATCAATCCGTTTATGGGCAGCCCGGAAGCGCAACCCATGCCCGATGAAATGGCAGAAGAAATGATAAATGAGGAGTTTGAAAATGCCTTTATCGACTATCAGCAAAAAGGGAGTACGGTTGAACTGCTCGGGGAGGAGGGAGTCGAAGGAACGATGACTTTTAAGATTAAAATGATCAAAAAGAATGGTGATATCGAATTTCATTTCTTTGACATAGAATATTTTATTCCCATCTTGGTGCAGTCGCCCATCACCTCTGGACCAGCCAAAGGTCAGATGTCGGAAACTTATATGAGCGATTATCAGGAAGTGGAAGGTTTAATGATGCCTTTTTACATCGAATCCAAAGTAGGTGGGCAAACCATACAGAAAATTACCGTTCAAAAAATTGAAGTAAATGTAGCTCTGGAGGATAGTTTCTTCGCGTATCCTAAAGAATAAGGCGGGTTATAAAGGTTTAATGTAGAAGTGAATCAATATGAATGAAGATGCTTTTAAGGTCGAGCCGGAGCATCTCAGCCGCATGATTTCCCTCCAGTCATTGTTCTTCTTCAGGCACTTTTTGAAATATAATAAATAGCATGGTGGCTACCATTAGTAACAACGTGGGTAAAAGCACCAGCACATAATTATCGCCCAGCATTTCGACCAGCCGCCCAAGAATTACATTCACCAGCAAGCCCAAAAACGCAAACCAAACTATAAGTTGGATTCCTTGTATCCTGCCGTTGGAGGAGATGCCTAAATGGCGCTGCGCCCGGGTGCGGTATAGATAAGCTAAAAGCGCAATGGTTGCAACCAAAAACACGCCGGCAATGGCGTAAAGCAAGGTGATGATCATAAAAAAGGGAATAAAAAGTAATGTACGTACTGTCAAGCAAACGAACAACAAATCGCGCATTTGGTTTACAAAATCCGCGCAGGAAATTTCACTTGAAATACCGGATATTATTTCCACTTTGCACTATGTAGATAGGTTGAAAAAACGGTATCATTTTTTCTTTTAGCAGGAGTTTTGAGAGATATGGTTACGACCAGAGACCAAATCCCTGAATAACAAACCATAATTATCACCCAATCCGCTTGCGCTTCAACCGGATCGAATTTCCGATCACCACTACATCCGAGAATGCCATAAACAGCGCGCCCCACATGGGGTTGAGGAAGCCCATCGCGGCGATGGGGATGGCAACGATATTGTAGGCAAATGCCCAGAACAAGTTTTGTTTGATGGTTTCAACCGTCTTTTTGGTGATGCCGATGGCGGTCGGTAAATGAAATAAATGTCCGTTCAATAACACGATCTGCGCGGACTGGATCGCCGCCTGCGAGGCATTGCTCAGGGACACGCCAATAGTCGCTTTCGCCAGCGCAGGCGCGTCGTTGATACCATCGCCGACCATGGCCGTGGGCGCTTCTTTCGCGAGTTGTTCGATGATTTCCAGCTTTTCTTCAGGGCGTTTTTCGGCGTAGAATTCCTTGACGTTGAGCTTTCTGGCAATGGCCGCAGTGCGCGATTGTTTGTCGCCGCTTAGGATGATCGGTTTGATACGCGTTTTTCGCAGATAGTCCATCATCACCAGGGCTTCGGGCTTCAGTTCATCTGAAATTTCTACCGTCGCCAGAAGTTGGTCGTTTTGCGTCAGCTGGATGGTTTGATGTTCCAGATCAGTCGTACCGGGCTTGGCGCCAATGTGGTAGCGGTTGCCCTCGTCATCCTGTGCAAAGACCCCAATGCCTTTTTGCTCTTCCACCTTGATACTGCCGAGTTCCACGCCATTCACGCGCGAAACCATTTCTTTCACCAGCGACTGCGCGATGGGATGCGAGGAATGTTGCTCCATTTTATAAATCAAAGCATTGACAAAAGCCGGATTATCAGTATGGTAATCAATGTGTTGTACTTTAAATTCGCCCGTCGTCAGTGTGCCGGTTTTATCAAACACGATGTTCTTGATATTGGAGAAAACCTCCACCGTGGTGCCACCTTTCACCAGAATCCCGTTCTTCGCCAGGCGTCCTACGCCCACCATCACCGCTGTCGGCGTCGCCAGCCCCATTGCGCAGGGGCAGGAAATCACCAGCACGGCAATGGCATTCATGAGCGCTTTCTGGAAAGTCAAATCAAAAGCAAAATGCCCGACCAGCACCGTCAGCAGCGCAATGCCCAGCACTGCCGGCACAAAAATCGCGCTGATTTTATCGGCAAGCCGCTGAATATCAGGCTTGTCCTGCTGCGCGGTTTTTACCAGCTCGATCATTTTACTGAGCACCGTATCCTTGCCGATGGCGGTCACCCGCATTTGAATGTTCCCGGAATCAACGATGGAAGCACCGACCACCGGGTCGCCCTTGACTTTTTCAATTGGCACGCTTTCGCCGGTCATCATGGATTCGTCGACCGCTGCGTGCCCGGATTCGATCATACCGTCGGTCGGGATTTTATCGCCTTCATTGACTTGTAAAATATCGCCGACTTTAATTTCATCACGATTGATTGTCACTACCGTGCCCGAAGGCATGATGCGCCTGGCTTTTTCTACCTGGAGTTTGGTCAGTTCGCCAATGGCGGAAGTCGTCTGCTTCACCGCGCGATGCTCAAACCAGTTGCCCAACAGCACCAGTGTAATAATTGTAGCTGCAGTTTCATAAAAAATGTAATTCGGCTCATTCTGAATCGTACCGATCAGACTGTAAATAAAGGCAGCCGTACTACCGATGAAGATCAGTACATCCATATTGGCCACGCCGGTTTGCACCAGCCCGTTCCAGGCACTTTTACCAAAATGTAATAATCCGATAATAAAAACCGGCAAACATAATAATAATTGCAACCAGTTATTATGCATCAAGCCAATATGCACGCCCAGGGACATCAAGATATGCCCGATCAGCAGCGGCGCGGTAAAAATAGCACTGATAATGAGCTTGCGTTCCAACGTCCACCAGGCTTGTGGCTTTTCTTCTTCCACCACCGTATAACCGAGCTTGTGAATGCCTGATTTCACTTCTTCCAGCGACATCACCTCCTCGTTTGGCTGGAAACGCACCTCTTTGGTTTGGAAGTTGACATAAACATCCTTCAGCCCTTTCCGTTCCAGAAAACGGGTGATGCTCATGGCGCAATTATTGCAGTCCATCCCCTCTACCTGAAGTTCTATGATATTATTTGTCATGTTTGGTCACTCGTTTATAATTTGGTATTTTTAAGCGCTGCGATTCCCTTTTATTCTTCGCTTCGTTCAACTTTCTCCGCATTTTTGCTTTAATAGAAAGAGAGTCGGGCTTTTTCTTTTTAAACAAAGTTAAGCAAAATAAGATTTCGCAATAAAACAACTAAAACTTATGGACAAGAGAACTTTCCTGAGAACCGGCGCACTGGCCACTGCTGCTGCCTTGGTCGGACCAATTAATTTCATTTCCTGCCAAAGCAGCGGTTCCAAGCAGGAAGAAGATATGACTACTGCCGGTAATTTTACACTGCCTCCGCTTCCGTATGATTTTGCAGCTTTGGAACCGAATATTGACGCGATGACGATGGAAATCCACCACGACCGCCACCATCAAGGCTATGTAAATAATGTAAATAAGGCCGTAGCGGGCACCGATTATGAAAATATGACGATTGCCCAACTGGTGGAATCTGTAAAACCCGAAGATACGGCTGTACGCAACAACGGCGGCGGCCACTACAACCACAGCCTTTTCTGGAAGATCATGACACCCAACGGCGGCGGCACGCCCAGCGGCAGGATGTCCGATTTTTTGAATTCAAAATTTGGTTCGTTCGACACATTTAAAGAGCAATTCAACGCAGCGGCCACGGGCGTCTTTGGCTCAGGCTGGGCTTGGCTTTGCGTAAACGAAGGCGGCGATTTGTTTATCACGTCCACGCCAAACCAGGATAGCCCGATGATGAAAGCGGTCGTTTCCGAAAGCGGCTACCCGATCCTCGGTATTGATGTATGGGAACACGCCTACTATCTGAAATACCAGAACAAGCGCGGCGATTACGTTGGCAATTTCTGGAACGTAGTGAACTGGGACGAAGTTAATAACCAGTATGATATGGCGATGCAGAAGTT
>CAZGAU010000071.1:5806-18318 GCA_964523725.1 uncultured Saprospiraceae bacterium | reverse complement strand
TGATAGACAAGCAACCGCTGGAACTCAACGCCGACTTCCAATACGCACTCGATGCGATTGAAAAACAAGGTAAAAATCTTTTTATCACGGGGCGTGCCGGCACTGGCAAATCCACGCTGCTCCAGCTTTTTCGCAATACCAGCCGCAAGAAAACCGTGGTGCTGGCGCCTACGGGCATTGCCGCGCTCAACGTCGGTGGTCAAACCATCCATTCTTTTTTTGGCTTTCCGCCAAGATTGATTCCAAGATCGGAAATTAAAAAGCGTCGCGATCGCCGTTTGTACAAAAATCTCGAAGTATTGGTCATCGACGAAATCTCGATGGTACGCGCCGATTTGCTTGATAATATTGATTATTTCCTGCGCCTGAACCGGGAAAACCCGCTGCCTTTCGGCGGGGTGCAGGTCGTTTTTTTTGGAGATTTGTTTCAGTTGCCGCCGATTGTGGCCACAGATGTAGAAGCCGCTATGTTTCAGTTGCAATATGACTCGCCCTACTTTTTTTCGGCAAAAGTCCTCGAGGATTTTGAAATGGAAATGATCGAATTGCAAAAGGTCTATCGCCAGGAAAACCGCCATTTTCTGAAGCTGTTGGAAGCCGTCCGCCTGAACCGACTGGATTATGATACGCTCCTGGAATTGAACAGCCGCTACGAGTCGGAATTTGTTCCACAGGATTTTTTTATCACGCTTTGCTCCAGAAATAACCGCGCCGACACTATTAATAAACAAGAGCTTGACCGCATTCCGCTACCGGCGCAAACCTATATTGCCACGATCACCGGCGACTTTAATCCCACTCTCTACCCTACCGATCCAGCGTTGCAACTCAAGCTCAATGCCCAAGTGATGTTTATCAAAAATGACCCCAAACGTCAGTTTGTCAATGGCACCATCGGCAAGGTGGTCAAGCTCGAAAACGACGCTGTCACCGTAATGGTGGAAGAAAACGAGCAACGCCGCTACGTAGATGTGGAACCACTGGACTGGGAAATCCTGCGTTATAAAACCACCCTGACCGATCCCAATAATATCGAAACAGAAACTATCGGCACTTTCCGGCAATACCCCCTTAAACTCGCCTGGGCGATTACCATCCACAAATCGCAGGGCAAAACCTTCGACAAAGTCATCATCGACCTTGGTACCGGCGCTTTCGAACACGGGCAAACCTACGTGGCGTTGAGCCGCTGCCGAACATTGGAAGGAATTGTGTTAAAACAGCCCATCCGCCCGAAGGATATTCTGACGGATGAGCGAATCGTAGAATTTTATGAGCAAAATTTTTGAACTTTATATTTAGAAATTGTTACCTTAGCCCATGAAAAACACCTAAAACCCTAATAGAGTATGGCTATGGCTGCAAGGATAAAAAGAAGCAAGAGAAGAAAGGAATTACGCGAAAAACGTGAATCCCGCAAGTTTTTGATGGTGGTAGTCGTTGCTACCTTTGTACTGCTTATTTTGTTGTATATTATTTTCCAAAACTCATGACCTAGGTCAGGCATTCTGATGCCTTCGCCTGTTTTTGATTATTTCCTTCCTGAATATGCTGCGTCTATTTTCCGGCATCGCGTGATGACTGCTTAAAATGGATACCCCAATCCTAAATTAAAATTCACCATTTCATTAAAACGGTACTTTTTCCAATTGTACCAGTAATCACTTTCTACCACATTCGGACTATCCTGAAGGTTCTTTGACAAGGGGAAAGGGCTGCGCAGACGAACGCCCGCATCGAGCCGGAAGATAAAATACGTGAAGTCAAACCGCAGTCCAAAGCCACTTCCCAAGGCAATTTGTTTATAGAAAGCGTCATTAACATCATATGGCGAATTGGGGTTTTCAATCGCTTTTGAATTGAATAAAAACTGTGAACCCGGGCGCGAGAGATCTTGCCTCAGCGTCCAGATATTGCCTCCATCCAGGAAAAACGCGCCGTTTAGCCGCCAAAAAATATTGAACCTGTATTCGGCACTAAATTCCATTTGCAGATCGCCGGTTTGGTAAAACAATAAACGATTATTGGTACTTTGTGTAAGTGGGTCCTCGTGTCCACCCGGACCAAGCCCTCGTGCCGCCCAGGCGCGAATGCTATTGGGTCCGCCCACATAAAACTGTTTCACATAAGGTACATCGGTGGTATAGCCAAACGGCCGTGCAATTCCGAAGTGAAAACGCGAAGCAAAGCTGGTTTTGGGATTAAATTGCTTGTAAAAACGATAATCGGTTTCCACTTTGGCATACTGTGAAAAATCAATATCTCCGAGGCGAAGCGTATCCGAGCTCAGGGCAAAGGCATTGTAAATAGCGTTGCCCGCCCAGATTTCTGCGCCGGCCAATTCCAGGTTTAGTCCAAAATAGTGGGAATTGCCTTGCCGGTTGGGGCGACTATTGTGTACATAATTGAAATCCCGAAATAACAAACTGACAAACAATTGTTTACCAAAGCTTCGATCCAGAAAAGGATTGGATTTCAGGATCTCTTTAAAATTATCCTCGGTCACGGGCCGCAGGTAATCTACTCCGATGTGATTCACGATATAACGGTGCGAGCCATTGGCTGCAAAATGTTGCATATCGTAACCATAAAACGCATTAAACAAATTATAACTATAAAAATCCAAAAGTAAGAGGTAGTTATAACTAGCTGTTAATCTCGTCTGTGCATTTTCATGCAACAAGCGGTAATAATTATCGCTGATGATGCCGCCCTTCTTACTGATGCGTGCACTATAAAGCCCCCGCCAGACGCTCAGGTAGTCGTAGAATTTCGGAAAATAAAGATCGGCCTGCGTGCGCAAATCAATGGTATTCCACAATCGGCTCAAGGTATCGCCAAAGTTGGGGTTGATCTCTACCCCTGCTGAAAAATTGGTGAGCAGCAGTTCGGCGCCGCGGAACAGGTTACGATTCCGGAGATTTGGACTTACAAACACCCCGATCAGATTGCCCGCGCCGGAGGTCGCACTGCGATTCGTATAATTCAGTTCAAAATCGATCCCCAGTTCCATCCGCTTGTTGCGGGTCAATTCTATCCTGAAATTAAGTTTTGTCGGATCTTCACTATCTATAACTTCCTGAATACGAACGAATTTGTAAATTCCGAGTGCCGATAACTGTCGGACGGTCAGGTCATAATTTGCCTGGCTGTACATATCGCCGGTGCGCAGATGTACCGATTCGACCACTACCTGAGGGCGTACTTTAAACGTACTGTTGGGCGGAAGCCGGAAATGAAAACCTTTCACCAGCGTATCCAGTAATTCAGCTTCGTCGATCAAAGGATCGTACTGCGAATAGATCATGACATCGCCTACGCGGTAGCGCTTGTGCAGGCTGTCATTAGCAGGCGGCAGCACTTCCAGGTATATATTGGCCCTACCGGTCTGGTATGTCGTGTCGGCATCGAGCGGGGCTACGTAATTGGCATAGACGTCGGCATAGCCGTTATTGCGCAAGTAGCTGGTGATGCGCTCCTTTTCCTGTTCATATACAATCCGGGTAAGCGGTTCGCCTCGCTTCAGCAGTGTCCTGCTACTGATCTCCTTCAAAATGCGATGAATATTCGTATCCGGGCTCGAGAAAAAAGCGGTATCAATGGTGAATTGCTTACCGGTGTTGGCGTAGTATGTAATTTGAATCTTTTTACGGTCCTTTCCGCTCAGCACATCATCATAAAATACATTGGCATTGTAATAACCATTATATTGTAAATAATATTCCATCGAGCGGGCCGTACTGTCGGCGAGGTACTGGCTGTAAATAGCTGGCGTTTCTGCAATTACCCGGCGCTGCCAGCGGTCAATTTTAGTTGTATCTTGGGGATCCAAAGTGGCAAAATAGAACCATTCCCGCGGGAAAAAGAATAAAAAATTGGTATTTGGCTTTTGTTTATACAAAGAAGCCAGCTCATATTTCAGGGAAGTTTTATTTTTGACGTCTTTGGGATTAAGGAGTTTAATGCTGTTTTTGGTGAGCAATTGTTCGTCACCGGCCAGAAACTTAGTGGTGTTGCAGCTCGATAAAACCAGCAACAGTATTACCATTTGAACAAAAAACGTTAAAAAACGAAGCTTCCGCATTTGTAAAATCAGGAGATCTTTATGGCGCTCTCGAAAAACACCGTCAAATATATTAAGTCGCTTCAAGTCAAGAAGTTTAGGCAAAAGTATAATAATTTCGTGTTAGAAGGCGACAAAATTGCCCGCGAAATCCTTCAGCAGGAAACTTTGGAAATCGAAGCCTGCTATGCCATTGCTCCCTGGATCGAAGCCAACCGATCTTTGTTACAACGCTTTTCCGATAAAATTCATACAATCGATGAAGCTGATTTGAAAAAAATTTCCGGGCTTACTACGCCAAATCAGGTACTGGTCATCGCCAAACAACCCCAAATAAAGCTCGACACTTCGGAGTTGCAACAAAACCTCACGCTTTACCTCGATGCGATCCAGGATCCCGGCAATATGGGCACGATTCTTAGAATTGCCGACTGGTTTGGCTTGCCGTACGTGTTTTGCTCGCGCGATTGTGTGGATGTGTTCAGCCCAAAAGTGGTACAGGCTACTATGGGCGCGCTTCTCAGAGTTAAAACACTGGAAATCAAATTGATAGATTTGCAAAAACAAACCTCCGATCTGCCCGTGCTGGGCGCGGTTTTAAACGGGGCAAATATTTTTGACACCAAACTTCCTAAAGTGGGGATTCTCGTCATTGGCAATGAAAGTCAGGGTATTTCCCAAGAAACAGAAGCCTTGCTCACGCATCGAATTGCAATACCACCTGCAGCCAGCAGCGGCGCAGAATCTTTGAATGCAGCAGTAGCAACGGGGATCATTGTAGCAATTCTCAAAAATATATCATAATTTATCCAAAGACTCGGTCATTTCATTTAGCTCGGCGCGCAGGCGCTCCGCATCATTATAAGTTGTACTTTCCACAATCCGGCGGGAGAGATTTTCGATTGTATCCAGGTGCAACACTTCCATTTCCACATTGGCACGAAGTTCCTCCATTTGAGCCAGGTCATCATAATTACTTTCGCGCAGAGCACGAAGTTTTTCCTTCTTTGTTTCAACATCCTTGGAAAGCTCATGATGCCGTAACATTCGTTCCAGCTTGGTTCGGCAGGTTTCAAAAAAAGACTGTTTGGATTCACGGAGTTGCAATTCTTCCCGGAAGCTCTGAATCAACTCTTTCGTTTCCTGAATAATTCCGGGCGCCAGGTCCTGAGAAGAGTTCAGTTTTTGTTGCAATTCGGCGATACTACTTTGAATATCATCTACTTGTGTGCGATTGAACTCAATTTGATGCTCGCATTGCTGCAATCGGGTTTCTATCATCCCCTCTACGCTTTCCAGATAAGCTTTTCGGTTTCGGTTTTCACGAACGTATTTCCATAGCCAATAGCCGCCCAGCACCAGCACCGTAAGGGCAAGCAGCGGAATCAATAAAAAACGAAATGCAACCAGGAACCGCAATGATAGCAGCAAAAATGCGCCAAAAAATAGGACATACAGCCACCACTGATTATTTGAATTTTGATTTTCCATTGTGGAAATTTACAAACGCAAGAAAAATTTTATAAAATTCTAAACCCTTTTTTATTGTTGTTGTTGTAACCTCGATTTAGAATCGCTAATGTTTTTTGTTTGTTTATAGTTTATGCAGGTACTCCAATCCATGGGGTACCTCATTTTTTTTCACCCTCTATCACCCAACTAAACAACTTCCGCCACCACAAAGATGCTTCCGCCCACATAAATCAAGTCATCCGGCTTGGCCTGACGCTTTGCAGCCTGGAGTGCATTTTTAACCGAAATATAAACTTTGCCCTCTAAGCCCGCAACCGCCGCTTTTTCCTGTAATTCCTTGGCATCCAAACCTCTGGGGATATTGGCTTTTGCAAAATAATACCGAGCACTTCGAGGTAGCATGGACAACATTTTACCCAGGTCTTTATCGTTCACAACGCCCAGCACGAAATGTAAGTTCAGATGCGGAATTTTGGATAGCTGCTGCATAGCAAGCTGAAGTCCGCCTTCATTGTGCGCGCTGTCGGCAAGAATGACGGGGCTTTCGCTCAAGAGTTGCCAGCGTCCGATAAAGCGGGTGCGTTTTTTCAAATCGTACAAACCTGCCCGGATTTTATCTTCTTCGAAAGGAAAATGCTGTTTCAAAACTTCCACTGTCTGGAGCGCTGTTTGCAAATTTTTTGCCTGATAATCCGCATGTACGTTGACAATCAGGTCTTTATATTTCGATTCCCCATCTTGCTTTATATCAAAAACAGTATGCGTTAAAGACTGATCCAGGATCGCGGCTTCAAAATGCTGATCGGCATATACAATGGAGGTATTCATTTCCATGGCTTTTGCATCGAAAACCGGCTTGGTTTCCGCCTGGGTTTCACCAATCACCACCGGCACACCCGGTTTGATAATGCCTGCTTTCTCGCCCGCGATTTCCGGCAAGGTATTGCCCAAAAACTGCATATGATCGTAGCTGATATTGGTAATTACGCTCACCAGAGGAGTAATGATATTCGTAGAATCCAGCCGGCCGCCCATACCTACTTCGATGACCGCCACATTTACTCTGGACTGGGCAAAATATTCAAAAGCGAGGGCCACCGTGATTTCAAAAAAAGAAGGCTGGATTTTCTCGATCATGGGTTTGATGCGCTCGGTAAATTCAACCACAAATTTTTTGGACACATACGTACCGTCAATCCGCGCACGTTCCCGGAAATCCTTGTAATGTGGCGATACGTAAAGTCCGGTTTTGTAGCCATGCGCCTGTAGAATCGCCGCCAACATATAGCATGTAGAGCCTTTGCCATTCGTGCCCGCTACATGAATGGTCGAAAACTTTTCCTGAGGATTGCCCAGAAATTTGCATAATGCCCGAATGTTAGTCAAATCTTTTTTGAAAGCTGCAGCGCCTACGCGCTGGAACATCGGGAGCTGACTGTACAAATAATTCAGGGTTTCCTTATATTGGAGTAAAAGATCACTCATGGTCAGTTTTGCATTATCATACTGCAAATAAAAAAGGGCGGATTGAAAAATCCACCCTTTTACGTTTTTTATTCTGCTGTTGTTTGATTATTGCACTTTGAATCGGTAGGTAATTGTGCCGCATTGCTTATCGACATCCCCTTTACCGAATTTCCATTGTTTTGCATCGGCAATCGCCTTACTTCTCAACGAACCATCCGAAATGGTGGAACCTTTCTGCGTAAAATCTGCGCTAATCACATTACCATCTTTGTCCACACAAACGCTGATCACCGCGCTACCGACACTCTGGCTATTATCCTGCACACCCGGCCCGCGGCGAGATACACCCCGATCAGATAAACCGCCACCGACACTACCGGAGCCTGTACTGATTCCTTCCAGTTTCGAAGCATTCGGATCACCACCCGGATCACCCTGGTTGCCTTGCTTGCCGGTGTTACCTTTACCTTTGCCATCACCAAAAAGTCCACCGATCTGATCTTTCAGTTTATCGGCTTCTGCTTTTTTGCGTGCTTCCTCTTCGGCAGCCTTGCGCCGGGCCTCTGCTTCCGCCTGACGGCGTGCTTCGGCTTCACGTTCCTGACGATCGCGCTCAGCCTGCTCGCGTTTTTGCTGTTCCCGAATGGCAACTGCATTAGGGTCTTCAGTTCTTACTACATCTTTCTGCGGCGCAGGGTCAGTTTTGGTGGGCTTTTGAACTTCTCTTTCCTTTGTTGGCGTTGGTTCTGCTTCTGGTTCAGATTCCTGCTCTGTAACAGGCTGGGAAGGTCCGGCATTTTCATCACCTTGACCAATATCAGGAATACCGAGATTCACCAAAATCCCTTCCTGACCGGGAGGTGGATCGGGATAGGTCAACAACGGTATTAAAAGAAGAATAATCACCAGCGTATGAAAAATCGAGCTGATGATCACGCTGTAGCGTTTATTTTTTTGTTCTTGTTGGCTTACAAATTCCACGATCTTCGATATTTAGATTTACGAAGTATTTTCCTTATAACTTAGAACGCCAGATAACTGCTTAAAATTCAAGTTACAATGAAATTAGCAATTTTTTAACATAAAAATACTGTTGACTGCTCCAGCTACCTGTCAACTTTTTTCAATTCCTCTCTGCTGCCAAAACGCCATTAATATTAAAACGCATCGCGATATCCATCACCGCTACTACGCTTTCTACTGGCGCACCGGAATCAGGTGCAATGGTAATACTTTCATCCCTATTCGCCAGCCTACTCAGGCGACTTTCCAGTTCATTCAGCGTGATACTGCGACCATTGAGGTAAAAACCACCACTTTCGCTGATAGAGACATTATCCATACGGCTATCGCTGGGAATATTCGCACGAGTGCTCCCCGGAAGCTTAAGATTCAGTGCATTTGGCGCCACCAAACCCGAGGTCAACATGAAAAAGATCAGCAATAGAAAAATGATATCCGTCAAGGACGACATGCTGAATTCTGCACTGGTTTTACTTCGTTTCTTTAATGCCATGCCAATATATTTAAGGGTTTGAGTATTGGAACATTTTTGTTCAAAATATTCTCTAAAACCCAAACGGAAAACGCTTCAACTAAAATCAACTTTTTGGTTGAGTTGCAATGATTGCACGAGCCCGCAGGCGAGCCGCCATTTCCATTACATCGGTTACATAATCAAAAGACGTACCGACCTCCGCAACAATTGTTACCGTCAAATCCTTTTTATTTTCAACCCCTGCAACAGCTTGTTGTAAGACTCGTTCCAATGCACGCGCCGAGACTTCGGTGCCATTTAGCTTATGTATTCCGTTTTTTTGGATACTTACCACAACATTCGTGGGCGCTACCGTTTTGGAGTCGGATTTTGGCAATTCAAACGGATCGATACTAACGAGTTGCGAACTCAACATAAAAAAGATCAGCAACAGAAAGATCACATCCGTCAAGGACGCCATGCTAAATTCCGCACTGGTTTTATTTCTTTTCTTTAATGCCATTTTTAAAATACGATTTACGAAACGCCATTTACAAATGCTTTTTGCATCGGCAAATGGTAAATCTTAAATGGTCAATTAATTACTTGGCTCCTGCAACAGATCCATAAACTCGGTCGTACTGCGTTCCATCTTGAACACCACTTTTTCCACATTGGCAACCAATACGTTATAACCAATATAAGCAAAAATTCCGATTACCAGACCAAAAGCCGTAGTCAACAATGCCTGATAAATACCGCCTGCCAGCAGCGAAGGTGTAACATTTTCAGCAGTTGACATTTGGTAAAACGACAGGATCATACCCGTCACGGTACCAAGGAATCCAAGCATCGGCGCAGCACCGGCGATACTCGCCAGCGTAGAAAGGTTTTTCTCCAATTTGAATACCTCGAGGTTGCCTACGTTTTCGATGGCCGCATCAATATCACGCAGGGGCTTACCGATGCGCTGGATACCTTTTTCTACCATACGCGCCACCGGCGAATCGGTCGTTTGGCACAGGGCCTTTGCTCCCTGGATATTGCCGGATTGTACATTCATTCGGATGTTGTTCATAAAATGATCGTCGATCTGAGCCGCTTTGCGGATGTTAAGATATCGTTCAATAAAAATATACAAGCCGACCGCCGACAGAATCAGTTGCAGCAGTACAATAATGATACCAATGGTACCACTTTCAAGAACGATATCCAGGAAACTCTGGGTAGCCACGCTATCTCTTTCGAGACCTTCCACTTCCGCTTGAAACAGTAAGATGATATTCAGAAACATGTGTCGTGTGGTTTTTAGATTTGTTTGTTGGATTTTAGAATGTTAAGACAACGCTTAGTTTGAAATACAAATTATCCCAAACGGCGCTAAAATTAACAAATTTTGCCTGATAAGATGATAGAGACATATGTTTATCCATAAAAAATATTTAGATGTTATTAAAAAATCAGCCCATGAACCTATCACCCCATCAACATTTTTTTATTTTTGCAAAGCCAGCGAATTTTCGCTACATTTAAAAACTATTATTACCTGGTGAGGGTTATTTATTAGATTTCTTACCAATTATTACGCCAAATAACCAATCACCAATTAACAAATAACCAAATTCTCCCAATGAGTAGAAGAATCAAAAAAGCTGTAGTGCTGGGCTCCGGAATCATGGGTTCGGGTATCGCCTGTCATTTTGCCAATATCGGTCTGGAAGTGCTGATGCTCGACATCCTGCCTTCTGACCTGAAAGACGAAGAAAAAAACAATCCCAAAGCCCGCAATCGCATTGCCGATACAGCCCTGCAAAACGCCCTCAAGTCGAAACCCGCACCTTTGTATGACAAAGACTTTGCCAAACGTATTACTACGGGTAATTTTGAGGATGATTTTGCTAAAATCAAGGATTATGATTGGGTAATCGAAGTGGTGGTGGAGCGCCTCGACATCAAAAAACAGGTGTTTGAAAAAGTAGATAAATTCCGCAAGGAAGGAACATTGGTTACCTCCAACACCTCGGGTATCCCCATTCACCTGATGACCGAAGGTAGAAGCGAGGACTTCAAGAAACATTTCTGCGGGACGCATTTTTTCAATCCGCCGCGCTACCTGCGACTGCTGGAAATTATTCCCACGCCTGATACTGACTCCGAAGTCGTTGATTTCCTGATGCATTACGGCGACGTATATCTAGGTAAGCAAACTGTGTTATGCAAGGATACTCCGGCGTTTATTGCCAATCGCGTAGGCGTTTATGCTATGGCTAAAATTTACCAACTGACCACCGAACTGGGTTTGAAAATCGAAGAAGTGGACCGCCTCACCGGTCCGGCCATCGGTCGCCCCAAAACCGGTACCTTCCGCCTTGGTGATCTGGTCGGTCATGATACAGCTGCCAATGTAATCAAAGGTATCAAAGCCAATGCCCCACAGGATGAACAGGCGGCGACATTTGAAATTCCGGGCTATTTGCAATTTTTATTGGACAATAAATTCCTTGGCAACAAATCCGGGCAGGGTTTTTACAAAAAAACCGCTCAAAAAGACGAGGGTGGCAAACCGGTCATCCTGGCTTTAAATCTGGAAACGTTGGAATACGAGCCTTCCTCCAAGCCGGATCTGCCCAGCCTCAAAACCGCTAAGCAAATTGATGACTTGAAAAAACGCATTCAGGCGCTTTTTAAAGCCGAAGACAAAGGCGGCGAGCTGATCCGTAAGTCACTTCTAGGTTTATTCGCTTATGTGTCCAATCGAATTCCCGAGATTTCCGACAACCTGTACAGCATTGATGACGCTTTACGAGGCGGTTTTGCCTGGGATTTGGGGCCATTTGAATACTGGGACATTGTGGGCATTGCCGAAGGTATCAAAGGTGCGGAAGCTCAGGGTGAGCAAGTTGCCGCCTGGGTGAAAGAAATGCTCGACGCCGGACACACCAGTTTTTACAAGCGCGAAGGCGGCAAGAAATTGTACTATGACATCCCCAGTAAAAGCTATCAACCCGTGCCGGGTACCGCGGATATCATCCTCCTCGACAACTACCGCGACCAGTCGCCGGTGTTCAAAAACAACGAAACCATCCTCCACGATATCGGCGATGGCGTGCTCTGCCTCGAATTTACCAGTCCGCATAATTCCATGGGCGAAGGCGTGCTGCGCGGCATGAACGAAGCCATCCAAATCGCGGAAGACGGCGACTGGCAAGGGCTGGTCATTGGCAACAACGCCACCAATTTCACCGTGGGCGCCAACCTGATGCTGATCGCTATGCTCGCCTACCAGCAGGATTTTGATGAGCTGAATATGGCGGTAAATCTCTTCCAGCAAACGACCATGCGCTGTCGCTATTCTAAAATTCCGGTAGTGGCGGCCACGCAGGGCTACGTCTTTGGCGGCGGCTGCGAAACGATCATGCACTGCGACGCAGCGGTTTGCGCGGCGGAATCATACATTGGTTTGGTGGAAGTGGGCGTCGGCTTGATACCGGGTGGCTCCGGCACCAAGGAATTCGCAGTACGCACTTCCGATGCCTTCTTCGAAGGCGATGTGCAAATCCCGACTTTGATTCAAAATTTCAAAACCATTGCCCTGGCTTCGGTGGCAACCTCTGCGCATGAAGCATTTGGTTACAATTACCTGCTCCCGCGTAAGGATATGGTAGTGATCAATCGCGACCGCAACATAGCAGAAGCCAAGCAAAAAGTACGGGAATTAGCCGAAAACTACGTGATGCCTTCCCAGCGCGAGGATGTGACCGTGCTCGGTCGTACCGGTTTGGCGGCGCTTTATACAGCTGCCAATGAATTAAAGCTTGGTAATTACGCCAGTGAACACGACATCAAGATCGCACACAAAATCGCCTGGGTACTCTGCGGCGGCGACCTGACCGGCGTACAACAAGTGAGCGAGCAATACTTACTGGACTTGGAAAGAGAAGCCTTCCTCAGCCTTTGCGGCGAGCAGAAGACACTGGAACGGATTCAGCATATGTTGCAGACGAATAAGCCATTGCGGAATTGATGCCGGAT
>CAZGAU010000071.1:0-5706 GCA_964523725.1 uncultured Saprospiraceae bacterium | reverse complement strand
AACGGATTCAGCATATGTTGCAGACGAATAAGCCATTGCGGAATTGATGCCGGATTAGGAGATGCCGGATGCCAGACGTATTCGCTTTTCAACAAATTTGCACAATGAAAAGACACGATTTCAAAAAGATGAGGATTTGGCAGGATTCGATGGAAATAACAAAGGGAGTTTACAAGTTGACCTCCGGTTTTCCAAAAAACGAGCAATACGGCTTAATTCAACAAATGCGCAAAGCGGCAGTATCCATACCGTCCAATATTGCAGAAGGCTGCGGTCGGGGCTCGGATCCCCAGTTAGCTCATTTTCTGGATATTGCACAAGGTTCTGCTTTTGAATTGGAAACACAATTATACCTGGCAAACGAATTAAACTTTCTCGGCACAGACGAAATGAATATTTTAGTTACAAAACTGACAACCCTTCAAAAAATGATTGACGGTTTCAAAAGAAAAATAGTTTAAAAATAAAATTTCTTAACCTAAAAGGAAGATAGCTGCGCCATCCGGCATCTGGCATCTTCCCATCTGGAATCTAAAAAATATGGAAGCATACATCATCAAAGCATATCGTTCCGCTGTGGGCAAGGCCAACAAAGGCGGATTCCGCAACTACCGTTCCGATGATCTGGCGGTGGACATTGTGAAGCACCTCATGGCGCAAGTACCCGGGCTTGATCCTAAGCTGGTGGACGACGTAATCGTCGGTTGTGCCAATCCTGAAGGCGAGCAAGGCTTTCAGATCGGGCGGCAAATCTCGCTGCGCGCTATTGGCAAGGATATTCCTGGTATGACGGTCAACCGTTACTGCGCATCAGGCTTGGAGACGATTTCCATCGCCGTGGCCAAGATTCGCGCAGGCATGGGGCATGTGTATATCGCCGGCGGTACGGAAAATATGAGCATGATCCCGATGACGGGTTACAAACTCGCACCCAGCTACGCCGTGGCCAGCACCAACCCTAATTACCTCACAGGTATGGGTTTGACTGCTGAAGCCGTTGCCAAGAAATACAATATCAGCCGTGAACAATCCGACGAATTTGCCCTGCGTTCGCATACGCTGGCAGGCAAGGCCATCGACGAAGGCAAATTCAAGGACGAAATTGTACCCGTCACGGTGCCCGATGTATTCGTCAAAAACAACAAACGGGTGGAATCCTCTCATACCGTGGACACCGATGAAGGCGTACGCCGCGATACGAGTCTTGAAGTACTCGCCAAATTGCGCCCGGCTTTCGCGAATGGAGGCATTGTCACCGCCGGTAACTCTTCTCAAACCTCCGATGGCGCTTCTTTTGTGCTGGTGGTGAGCGAAGAAATGGTCAAGCAATTGAATTTGCAGCCCATTGCGCGTCTGGCAGGCTGTACGGTAGCCGGCGTGGAGCCTATTCATATGGGCATCGGTCCGGTGGCGGCTATTCCCAAGGCTTTGAAGCAGGCGGGCTTGAAACTCGGAGATATTGATCTGATCGAATTGAACGAGGCGTTCGCTGCGCAGTCGCTGGCGGTCATTCAGGAAGCCAATTTAAATCCTGACATTGTCAATGTAAACGGTGGCGCGATTGCGCTTGGGCATCCGCTGGGTTGCACCGGCGCGAAATTGTCCACGCAGCTCTTCAATGAGATGCGTCGCCGCGGCAATAAATACGGCATGGTCACCGCTTGCGTCGGCGGCGGGCAGGGCATCGCCGGAATATACGAGCTGTTGAATTAATATACCGGCGGGATTTACCCGCCGTTCTTTTTTTATACCGGCAACTGCAGGTCGCTGACCCTACGCGCCAACAATCACTTCCACCACATCGCTGGGCTGCCCGATTTCCTGATCCTTAAGTACCGCGATTGCACGGTACTCCCAATGCTCCGGCTGCCCCGGCTGTTGCAACTGGATACGATCCTCGTAAGGGCTGATGGTGTCCCGCGCCACAAACTGCCATTCCAGTTCTCCTTTGCGACGTCGGTACAGATTGATCCCATCGGTATTATTTTTTTTGAAAGAAATACGCACCACACTGGCTATCAACTCTACCTTTATGATCGGCTTATGATTCACCACATCCACCTTCTTCGTTGTGCCAATAATGCCCAGTTCCTGCCCGATACCTTCTGTGTAGCCGGCGCTGGCTTTGATCAGATTCGTCCTTGCGCGTATTTTTGCCACTATCTTTGCACTCAGATCGTTCTTATCCGCTACCGCTCGTGACCATTCTTCCTTTTTGGTCGTAGCAGTATGAATAGATTGAATAAACATATCAATTTCGTAAAGCAGATTGTCATCCGGTTGCGGCGGTAACATCAATTGCGTTGTAATTTCCTGTAATTTCAGTTTGTAATTGGTGAGCCATGGAATCAACTCACCATCCGTCGTAGGAATGTAATCCTTGGTAGGCATAGCGTAAATATTGTTTTTGTTAAATAATAGATGTAAAATAAAAATATTTTATCAAATGATGCAAGTGGCAAGATATTATTTAGAGCATGTTTAAAATTCGTTTTTGAAGTCGAAAATGGTCAGATTTGGGTTCTCGCAAAGCGTTTTTTGAGCTGCATAGCAGCGCTACGGAGCGAAAAAAAGGCAAAGCGAGGTTCCATAGATGAACATTTGCAGATCAAAAGATGAAATTTAAACATGCTCTTAGATAAACTTTTTTGCTATTTCGTAAGTCTGTCGAAGCAATAGTTAAGGGCAAATTTTGAATGATGAAGGGCTGAAAACAAAAAGCAGCCCTCCTGGAGCAAAAAATAACCCCCCTTTTTTCGTACGGGGAAGGCTCGGAACAAAAAATAACCTTTCTGGAGCAAAAGTCTGCGGGCTAATTTCTCAAGCGGGAAGGTTCGGAGCAAAAAATAGCCCTCCTGGAGCAAAAGTCTGCGGGTTATTTTTTAAAAAGGGAAGGCTATTTGCCAAAAAAGCCCTGCGCAAAGCGAAAATAGAAAGACTAATTTCTAATGGTAGAAGGCTGCTGAAAGGCTGATAGATACTGCATTGTACGATCGCAGACCAGCAAATAGAAAGTACTGAATGCAATCTCCGACTACATCGGAGCAGGCGCGGCATTAGCGTCTTCGTTTTTTATTTTGCGGTAAAGGTAGACAGACCAGCGCAATCAGATAATGCCCGTGATAGATGCCTCCAACCAATCAAAAGGCAGCCGAGGCAGTTTTCCTAAATCTTCAAGATTTAGAAAAACTTAAAAAAATTTATACCGCTGCGCGGTATAAAAAATAAAAAAAGGGTAAAAGAATAAAAGTACAAAGGGTAATTTAGTCCTGCACCAACCGAAAGCCGAAGTCGTAGTCCCTGAGAATCGGAATGCCCCCGTCGCGATCCGCCACCCGGCAATAGTCATCATAGCCGATCCAGGAGCCGCCCCGCAACACCCGACTGGCACCACTTCCAGGTCCTTTCGGATTGGTTTGCGCCTTGGATGAATAATCACCGTACCAATCCTGAACCCATTCCCACACATTGCCACTCATATCGTACAAACCGAGCTCATTGGCTTTTTTCTGCCCGACGGGATGGGTTTGGTTTTTAGAATTGCTACTATACCACGCCACCTTATCCAAGTCATCACTTCCACTATATTCAAATCCCTCACTTTTCGCACCACCCCGCGCGGCGTATTCCCACTCGGCTTCGGTGGGTAAGCGGTAGTTTTTGCCGGTTTTTTCGGAGAGCCATTTACAGTAGGCGGTGGCATCCTCCCAGCTGACGTTGATGACCGGGCGCTTGCCGCGTCCCCAGCCTTGGTCGGCGGGCTTTTGGCGCTTGGTGGCTTCGCAGAAGGCATCGTACTCGTCGAAGGTCACTTCGTATTTGCTGATGTAGAAGTCAGAGACGGTGACCGGGTGGACGGGTTTTTCACTATCGTATTCATTGCTACCCATTTGGAAAGTGCCGCCTTTTACCAGCACCATTTTAGCTTTTATTGCTTCAAAATAGCTGTCATCCGGTTGCTTGGTTTCCTCATTTGGTGGTTGCACCGTTTCTTTTTCTTGGGGCTTCTCTTCCGTTTTTACAGGCTCGGTTTTGACAGGTTCTTCTTTTATCGGTTGTTTTTCTTCGGGTATGGTATTATTTTCTGTTTTCTGAGCAGTGCTATCTTTTGTAATCGTTTTTTCAGGTTCTTTCGTAACAACAGGAACAGTAGGTTGTATCGTTTGAATTTGTTTTACAGTGGTAGGCGATAGCGTTTTCTGTTGCACGGGCGTAGCTTGCAGCACTTTTTGCACTTCGGGTGCATAGCGTCCAGTCGGGAAGGTTTTGATAAACTGTTGCAGGCTATCGCGGTTATTGGTGGTTTTGATGCGCTGCCAGGTGCTTTCTTCCAGTTGTTGCAATTCAATCTTGGCTGCTTGTACCTTCTCCCCTTCGGGATATTTTTTGATATAGAATTGCAATATCTCTGGCGACTCGGTCATCTCTGCGAGTTCCCAGGTTGCTTCTTCGGCGTAGTCGCCTTCCGGGAAGACTTCGAGGTATTCTTCGTAAGCCTCCGGGCTATTTTCGATCACGGCTTTGCGATAGGTGGCGCTTTCACGGTGGCGGCTTTTCGGGAACTTTTCGATGTAGCGCTCGTAAGCTTCTTTGGTATTTTGCAAATAGCGCGTGGTCACCCATTCAAATTCTTGCGGCGCGATCGCCCAGGTCGCACCAGAGATCGCCAGCAGTGCAACGAGCATTAAGGCGGTAGTACGCACTGCCTTAGGCAGCCGAAAACTGGAGGCTGCCGCTTCCATATAATATTCAGGATTGGCTACCAAAAAATCAATGCCCGCAAATTGCATCGGCGCGTCCGCATCTTCCTCCACCGCTTCGGTCACGATTACCACGCTTTCTTCCAGCGAATGCTCACGCACGCGCTCCACGCCGTTGATGATTTCCATCACCACGACTTTGAGTTCGAGGATGTGCTCGCCGGGCAGCAGCGGCGTGACGTAGAATTTCCATTCGGTAGCGGCGTCCTCGTCAATGAATTGCACGGGTTCGCTGGTGCTGCGAATATTAAACACCTGCGTACTGGACGGATCAATGATCTGCACCTTCATATAGTCGGATACGCGCACTTCGGAGCGTACCTGCGTGTGTTCATCCACATCAATGTCTTCAATCAGAGAGATTTTATCCAAAGCGATGCGCACGATGCACTTCACTTCCTGCGCCACTTGCATCTGGCGCGGAATGCGGTAAAGTACATGCCCTTGCTTGATCTGATTGTCTTTGCGCAGGCGGGAGCGCTTGGCGGTTTTGTCAAAGTCGCTCGCTTCAAGGCTATCAATGAAATCCAGCAGGCGTTTGCGAATTTGGTTATTGGCAATGCGTAGGGCTTCGTCATCCAGGATGCCATCGATACTTTTGAGTTTGATGTCATTGTACTCGGCTTCAATTTGGAGCAGGGTATTGCGTTTGGGCGCCTCTTCGGGCAGCAGTTCTTTTAGCGCCTTGATGACGGCAGCGATCCCATCCTGTGGGATGCGATTTTTGAGGTCGGTTTGTAGGGTTTTGAGGTCTTGCATATCGCCAAAGGGTTAAACACGGGTTTTTGTAAGCTTATTTTATTCAAATATAATAAGTTTTTGAATTACACCATATTGCACTCCATATATCATACGCTATTGGAAAATTCCTTCCTCTCCCTCTGTCCAATCTCAAAAAAGACACACCATGAAAAAACTCTTGTTACTGGCAATCTTGTTTGCACAG
>CAZGAU010000070.1:10419-25899 GCA_964523725.1 uncultured Saprospiraceae bacterium | reverse complement strand
GGGTTTCCTGCATCTGTACCAGCCTGCCCGTTGCATCGAACAGGCGGAGTGTGCCGCGCTGTTGTATGGTAATAATGACTAACTCGGAAGCAGGGTTGGGATGGAGTTGGAAAATATTTTCCAGATCCGATTGCTCTTGCACAGGAGTAGTCGTTTCACAGGGTTCCTGGCTGGCGCCCAGTCCATAATAAGGAAGATTGGGAAGACCAATTACATTTAGTGAAGTAAGCTTTACGCCATGCTGCACCAGATCGCAGGCTAATCCTTGATTATTAGGTTCATTGATCACATGAAGGTAATCCGTACTGCTGGTAGAGGCGATGTAGATCTTGCCGTTGGGCGCTAATTGAGCAATGTAAAAATTGGTTGGACTATAACTTACAAAGCCATCATAAGTGGCAATTAAAGTTTTACTGGCGGCAATGTCTTCTGCCTGAAGATCAAATTGAAATACCCTCCAGGCATTAGCCGTGTATAAGTATCTGGAATTGGAGGAGATAGCCGCCCCTCCTGTATCTGTACTATCTACGGGGATGTGGATCGGATTGGATAACATTCCGCTGCACCGGTCAAAGTCAAAGATATTCAGCCCGTTATAAGGATTAAAGCGCACATATTTCTTACCATCCGGAGAGAAAACTGCCTGCCCGGACCAATCTGTTTTGTTCCACGATGTACCGATACATTGCTTGATCGGAGACTGCACTCCCTCTTCAGTGATAAGTATTTTATAGTAGCAATTAGATACCGATTCCGGTTTGAGCAGCCACCAGTCCTGACCATTGGCGTGCCGGACTGCTTGCATACAGCCTGTTGGCATAGTATCGGCTATGGCAATTTGATATTTTTCTACTACCGTACCCGGGTTTTCGGTCATATCGATAAGATGATAATACAATCTTAAGGTAGTAAGTGTACTGGAAATGCCCAGGCTGGTATCCGGGTATTCTACACGATCAAGATCAGCATTGAAAAGGTAGTATTGATCGGGCGTATTCGGTCGAGATAAAATTAGGACCCCTTGAGACAATGGATTACCAATATATGGGCAGTAATCTCTATGCAAATAACCAGGATTTAAAGAATCTCCATTTATTAATATTTCATTATTACTATTAGCAACATAACAACCATTAGAATATATTAATAAATTACCTTCTTTATCACATGCACTGGAATTAGAACCATTCATCACCATTTTCTTAGGGAAATAGCTTATTTGCACAGGGTTTTGTCTAAAGTCGAAAAGTGTACCATCTTTAGTATTTTCACCCGCAGAGCCATGTCCTATTATCCATTGATAATCATTTCTTTCTTGTGCATTGATGAATTGCAGTAGTATAAAACCAAGAAGAATTATGGTAAAAATTATTTTAGAGATCATTTTATATTCCTTTAAAAGAAATCAAGCGTATGGTAATTAAATTATCATGCGCTTGATCCTGATTTATGTCTTGTTAATGAATGATGTAATTCTCTTGTAGTCGTATTTGAATAGCAGCTGGAAGCTTCCGAAAAGTAAATAAATGGAAGCTATTTGAAGTGTTGTTCTTTACAAAAGTCGGGGTTTATGTAATAGTTGTCAAGAACTTTAACAAGAAATGTAATATTGTTGACCAAGAGCAACTCAGAAAAGATTATCTGATCGCTCCATGCCCGGTAACTTTTCTCTATTTCAAAATTTATACTATCTTGCTTTTCAATGCGTTTGTTTTGAAATACCAACTTTCATCCTATGAACACAACCTCTACTGAACCCTTTGTGTCGAATATCGTGGCGGAAGCAGGCGAACAGGTGCTGCATTTGTACAATAAAAATCCCAATACCCGGCTGATCCTTCACAATTATGCCTTCTCGCAAACGCTGGTCAAGCAGGCCGGCGAGCTGGCCCAGGCGGTGGGCGCCGCTCCCGAAACCACCGAAATTGCTCAACTGTCGGCCTGGTTCCTGAATGTGGGCTACCTCTTTGATTATGAGCATTTTTTACAAAAAAGCCTCGATCAGGCGCAGCGTTTTCTGGCCAGAAATGACTACCCGGAAGACGGGCAACGTGCGGTGTTGCGCTGTATGCAAATCGCTGGGAATCAGCAAAATCCGTTAAATCTAGAAGAGAAAATCCTCGCCGATGCGCTGAGCATCGTCACCTGGATCGACCGGTTTGAAGAACATAATCCGCTCATGCGGCTGGAAACGGAATTTATGCTGGATCGCTCGTTTTCCAAAAAGGAATGGGCCAACCATCAGCTTCAGCAATTGCTTGATATAAAATTACATACTCATTACGCAAAAACTCAATACGAGCCGGTGCTGGCGCAGTGCATCAGCAATCAAAAGCGCGTTCTGGAAAAAATAGAGCGTAACAGAACACCTTTTGAATCAGACCATTCAACAGAAAGTTTACGTTATTTTCAAAGCCTGGACGAGTCGCCGATCCGGGCGGTGCAGACCTTTTTCCGCGCCAATTACCGCAACCACATCAACCTGAGCTCTATCGCCGACAACAAGGCAAATATTATGATCAGTGTGAATTCGATCCTGATCAGTGTGCTCATTTCCATTCTGTCTTATCGAAATTTTGCGGAAACCAATCCGCAGGTGGTGCTGCCGGTCATTATTTTTCTGGTCACAGGGCTGGCTTCGTTGATATTTGCAGTGCTCTCGGCGCGCCCGAAGGTAACCCACCTCAACAACCAGCAGATGACCAAAGAAGAAAAGCGCCGCAACATCGTCTTTTTCGGTAATTTTGTCTCGCTCGATCTCGACGAGTACGAAGAAGCGATGGACGCGATGTTTCGCGATAGCGAACTGCTCTACGGCAATCTCTCGCGTGACCTTTACTATCTGGGTAAAGTCCTGGAAAAGAAGTATCGATACTTGACGGTTTCCTATAATATTTTTATGATCGGCTTTATTGCCACCGTCACTACCTTTCTAATTACACTCTTTCTTTAAAAAAAATTAATGTTGTAAAAAATCTAAATATAAGTTAACGAAAAGATAATTTGATCGTAACACATATTATTAACCTATAACTATTGCGTTATCAGGCTACTGACACAAATGCAAAGGGTACGTTCTGAAACTTGTATCTGGTTGAACCCCCGAATTAAAAATGACAAAGTATGAAATCGAGCGTATTGTTTTTAATCGCAATGACCGTTTGGGTAAATCTTGGCTTGGCGCAGTCCGCAACCCAGGATCACCTGGATTATATCAACAAATACAAGGACATTGCCATCCGTGAAATGGAGCGAGCGGGAATTCCGGCGAGCATCAAACTGGCGCAGGCTATCCTGGAGAGTGATGCCGGACGAAGCGATCTGGCCCGCCGCGCCAACAACCACTTTGGTATTAAATGCAATATCGAATGGGACGGTAAGAAATATTATAAAAAAGACGATGATTACGATGACCGTGGCAAGCTGATTGAATCCTGCTTCCGGGTATATAAAGACCCCGATGCCAGCTTTGTGGCGCATTCCGAATTTTTGCGGGACCCCAAGAAATTAGAGCGTTATGGTTTCCTGTTTCGTTTGGATCCGACCGACTACCGCCGCTGGGCCCGAGGCTTGCGCAGCTCCGGCTATGCGACTGCGGGCAATTATGACTCCCGCCTGATTGACTTGATCGAACGTTATGAATTGTACAAATATGATCAAATGTCGGCCGCACCAGGTGAAATCATTGTATCAGAGGAATCTACGGTCGGTTACAGGGTAAATAACGATGTGAAATACGTTTTGGCGATGGATAATGAGCCTGTGGAGGAAATTGCCCGCCGTACCTTTACTTCTTTGAGTACCTTATTGGATTATAATGAAAACCTGACCGGCAGCGATCAGCGTCTGTCAAAAGATGAGAAGGTTTACCTTCAGCCAAAGCGTAGCTCTTATCGCGGTAAGCAAACCTGGCATTACGTGAAGCAGGGTGAAAATATGATGATGATTTCAAACCAGTATGCAATAAGCCTCGATAAATTATACGAGCGAAACCGCATGCCCCAGGGCACAGAGCCTGCTCCGAATGAACGTATCAAGCTCAGAGGCGGCAAGGTTAGCGATACTCCCAAATTGCTAAGGGATTTGCAAGCATCTAATGCGGCAAAACCGGTATTCCTGTTTGATGATGATGATGAAGAGGAGGAGGAAGAAGTTGTAGTTAAACCGACAACGAATAAACCTGAAACCAAGCCGGAAACAACTGTAAAGCCCTCATCGCCGCCGGTAACAAGCACTGATCCGGGGCGCAATAGCAACAACAAACCTGCGGAAAGACCAGTAGATCCTGAATTGCAGCACCAAAAGCCGCAGAAAGAAACCACCTATCTGCCGCCTATCACATCGGACCCGCTTAAAGTTGAATCAGAAGCTCAGGCAGAGACTGATTTTGACGAGAGTTTTTTTGAAGAAACCAAACCCGTGGCCAAACCTGTGAATGCTGCCGTTTATCATACCGTAGCAAAAGGCGACACCTTGTGGAATATTTCCCAGCGCTACGGCACTACTGTGGCCGCTGTGAAAAAGCTAAATAATTTGAATTCTGACAGCATTCAATTGGGAATGAAGCTCCAAGTAAAGTAACTTTGTACTTTTAGGGTGATGGGGTGATCGGATTATAGGTTGCAAACACTTGAAGCGGTACCTATGTAATGACCCAATCAGCCTTTCACCCTATGACCAATAATATTTTCCTATGAGAATTATTTTACTTGTAATTGCTTTATTTTCAATCACAATCTCGTTGCAGGCGCAGAGCTACGCTTTTGGTGTAAAAGGCGGCCTAACGGTTGGGTTTCAAAAATGGGATCAGTCTTTCCAGCGCGACCCCTTGTACCGTTACCACGCCATTGCTTTTATTGAAAGTGCCGAAGAGGAAAATCAATTTTCGCTGTTTGCGCAGGCTGGTTATCATGTCAAAGGCAGCGCCGTTCGTACCTTTCGTCAAACGGTGATTGTCAACGGGAATCAGTTTATTATCCCCGGCATGACTATTCCTTTTGAATTCCGCAATATTTCTTTGACTTTGGGTGGCAAAAAGAAATTCGACCTCGGGATCGAATCCAAATTCTATTATTTGCTGGGGATTCGAGGAGATTATACGGTGAGCACGAAGCTTCGCCCGGAATTTGTAAGTGAAAATGACCCCTACGCTTTACTATATCCGGTGGAACCTTTTGTCAATAAATTCAATTATGGCATTACCGCTGGCGGAGGCTTGGAATTCCCGTTCTCTGAGTACGTTGGAGGTATTGTAGAATTTACTTTTAATCCCGATTTCAGCCGACAGTATAACCAACCGCCGATTGAAAATGTTATCAATCCGAATCCCAATGGCGGGAGCAGTACTTTTACGGTACGGGAACGTCAGATTACCAATATGACACTGGAGGTCACGCTGGGATTGAGATTTTTACACAAGATCATTTACATTGATGAGTGAAAACAGTATGAATGGCGCGCCGCAGATGGTGTTGCGCTGCGAAAATCTGGTCAAGATTTATGGCAAGCGTACCGTAGTTCGCGACGTGTCAATTAAAGTAAATCAGGGAGAAATTGTCGGTTTGCTGGGCCCGAATGGCGCCGGCAAAACGACTTCGTTTTATATGACGGTTGGTTTTATCAAGCCAAACGAAGGTCATGTTTATCTGAACAACGAGGAGATCACCGAACTGCCCATGTATCGCCGTGCTCAAAAAGGAATCGGCTACCTGCCGCAGGAACCTTCGGTTTTCAGAAAACTGACCGTGGAAGATAATATCCGTGCGGTGCTGGAAATGACGCCGCTGAATGCAGAAGAGCAGGCAGAAAAACTGGAGAGTTTGATCTCGGAATTTGGCTTGGAAAAAGTGCGCAAAAGCCGTGGTGACACACTTTCTGGTGGAGAACGCCGCCGTACGGAAATCGCGCGGGCATTGGCCACCGATCCAAAATTTATCCTGCTCGACGAACCCTTCGCGGGGATTGACCCCATCGCGGTAGAGGATATTCAATACATCGTTGCCAAGCTGAAAACCAAGAATATCGGTATTCTTATCACCGATCACAACGTGCAGGAAACGCTTTCGATTACTGACCGGGCTTACCTCATGTTTGAAGGGCGTATTCTGAAAGACGGCACTGCCGAAGAACTCGCCGCCGATGAGCTGGTACGTAAGGTATATCTGGGTAAGAATTTTGAATTGCGAAAGAAAATTATTGATCTGGAGGAACGATGAAACGAAGAATTTTGCAAATAGCGGTGCTTGGTTTTGCTGCATTTTTGATCTTGCCGGCTTGCGAGGAGCAGCCCCTCCCGGCTCTGACTTTCCGGCAGCGTGAATTGGCAGATACCTTATACCTGGAAAAAGTTTCGGTGCTGCGGCCGCAGTGGGACAGTATTTGCAACGCGCGTTTTGATAGTTTGGTAGCAGTGGCGGTTGATTCATTAATTCAGGTCAGAAAAGCAGAAGAAGCGCGCCTGAGGGCACGTATTCAGGAACAATAGTATGAGAACGCTGATTGGTGCAATAATTTTGGTGATAACTTTTGCCGCTTGCGAATCGGAAGAAGAAAAGCAGCAGTTTGAGCAAATGCTGATCGAACAGGACGTTGAAAAACGCATTGTTGAATACAAGCGCATTCTGGATGAAAACTGCGAGGCGAAAGTGCTGGAAGAAGCCACCCGCATTGCCGATTCCATCATTATAGAACAAGCCCGAATGCTCAAGGATACCCTTCTGAAACCGTTCAAGCCCGACCGCCCGGAAGTGCCGGAATTAAAAACCCTGGAAGATACTTTGAAAGTAAGACCTTTCCTGCCCAAGCCCAAACGGGATACGGATACGACTGGTAAGGAGTAATGGAATATTGAGTAAGGGTCTGATTTTCTGTTTATTGAGAACGCTGACTTCCGCTTTCCGATTTCTCATTTCCCGCTCAGGCCGTAATTGCTATCTTTTCATCGCTTGGGATTAGCGGCAGATGTACTGAAAATTGATTATCCGTACTGTTTATTTCCACTTTTTTATCCGAGAAAAACGCGTAACGGTTTCTGATGTTTTCCAAACCTACCTTTGTGGAAGGCATGGTCTGTTTTTTTAATTGCAAATTATTTTTAATTATTAACCGCTCATTTTCAACGACTACTTCAATTTTCAAAGGCTTTTCAGTTGAAATAATGTTGTGTTTGATCGCATTCTCGAAAAGAATTTGTAACGAAAGCGGAATAATGCGAAGATGTCTGAAATGCTGTGGTACATCCACATGAATGGTCAGGTTGTCGCCGAATCGTTCTTTCAACAGAAAATTGTAAGCTTCCAGGAATTTGAGTTCCTCATCCAGCGTGATCAACTTTTTCTCCCTGATTTCCAGAATGTAACGATACACTTTGGAGAGCATTTGTACAAAGCGCACCGCGCGCTGCGGATCTTCCGGTATGATGTAGGTCAGCGTATTCAGGCTATTGAACAAAAAATGCGGATTCACCTGACTGCGCAAACCTTCAAGCTGGGATTCCACATTTTCGCGGCGCAGGCGCTCGGCTTCGATCAGGGTTTGTTTCCAGCGGGCGTATAAAAATACACTTTCGTAAATGGCGGACACCAGGGCAACGATCATAAAGGAAGCCACATGATAATCGAACTCCGTCACCCCGGGCGGGTCTTCCGTGGGATTTAGCTTATTGTGAACGACATCCAGCACAAAAGTCATTAGAAAGAAAGTGACGATTACCAGCAAAACAGTATAAACGATGCGTCGGGTGGTCTCTGTTTGGCTTGGAAATTTCCGGCGTGTGAAAATAAAGACACTTCGCACCGATAACCAGTAGCCGATAGTAAACATGAGCGAGGTCAGGAATTTGGGCATATACGCAAGCAGCCCCTCGGCGAGCGTAGCCTTGAAAAATACCAGCGGCACCAGAAATGCGATCACCGGAATCATTATCAGCATGATTTTCCGGTCGTCAAAACCCAAGAGATCCTTGTATTTGTATTCCGTCGCCATTTTAACGTTTCTTGCGTTGCGTCAGCAATTTACAAATTTTATAACAACCGGACTGTCTCTGAAGGGCAACCAGCAGATTTCACAGGGTGAATTGTCAAATCTCCAAGTTGAATTGTACCATCCTTGAACTTTGAACCTCGAACCTTGAACCTCGAACTTTTAAACCTTGAACTTCAAACAAGAAAACCCACCTGATCCTGCAGGCGTTTGGTCATCATCTCGGTGATGCGTTTTCGGAACTCTGATTCGTCGCTTTGAAAAGTCGCCCACTCTTCCAGCGTGAAATGCCCGATCACCGTGCCCAGCAGAATGCCCCGCAGGCGATTGTCCTGGCGCAGGCTGTGCGCGATCCAGTCCAGGCGTTGCTCATTCGACATACCCGCAAATTTTACCTTGCGTTTTTCCAGAAAGTGCTTGAAAATAGCCAGCAGCAGCTCGTTTTGCATTTTCAGGATAGGGCGAAGTACCTCATTTTGAAACTTTTCCGCATCGCTTTGGGCGGCTTTGGCGATATCTATCGTGGGTCGAATGGAAGGCTTTAAATCTCGCATACATCCTTTTTGCAATTAACCTGTTTCTATCAATAGAAGTTTAGCTAAGTGGCGCTAACTTTTGCAAGGTGAAGCAATTCTTTATCTTTGCAAAGTGATTTTTAAAATAGGACACTCAACAAGATTTGATTATAAACATGGCGAAAAAAGACATTCGACAATCACTTGACGAACGAATTCTGATTATTGACGGGGCAATGGGAACGATGATCCAGCAATACAAGCTGGGCGAAGCGGACTACCGCGGCGAGCGTTACGCGGATTTCCACGCCGATATCAAAGGGAACAACGAAATTCTGTCCATCACCCAACCCCATATTATCGAGGCGATTCATAAAGCCTACCTCGATGCCGGTGCGGACATTATTGAAACGAACACCTTCAGCGCCAACTCGATTTCCCAGGCGGATTACGACATGCAGGAATGGGTGTACGAAATGAACCTCGAATCAGCGCGCATTGCCCGCAAAGCAGTGGATGAATATACTGCAAAAGATCCTGAACGCCCGCGCTACGTAGCCGGCGCGATGGGACCCACCACCAAAATCGCTTCCCTTTCTCCCGATGTGAACAATCCCGGCTACCGGGCGATCACTTTTGACGAACTCCGCAATGCGTATTACGAGCAAGCGCGCGGACTCATGGATGGCGGCGCCGAGCTGATCCTGATTGAAACCGTCACCGATACGCTGAATACGAAGGCGGCACTCTTTGCGCTCGACCAATTGTACGAAGAACGCGGCGAGCAGTTACCGATCATGATCTCCGGTACGATTACTGATGCCAGCGGCCGTACGCTTTCCGGGCAGACGGTGGAGGCTTTCTGGGTGTCGGTGAATCATATGCCTATCTTGAGTATTGGTCTGAACTGTGCGCTTGGCGCGAAGGAAATGCGTCCGTTTTTGGAAGATTTATCGGAAGTGGCGGAATGCTACGTGAGCGCGTATCCGAACGCGGGTTTGCCAAATGAATTTGGCGAATACGACCAGACCCCGCACGAAATGTGCCATTTTGTGGAAGATTTTGCGAAAAGCGGTTTTGTCAATATCCTGGGAGGATGCTGCGGAACCACGCCCGAACACATCCGCCACATTGCCGAGCACGTGAAAGATATTCCTCCCCGGAAAATCCCAACCAAGCCTCAATATACCATGCTCAGTGGGCTGGAGCCACTGGTGATCCGGCCCGAAACTAATTTCGTGAATGTCGGTGAACGCACCAACGTGACCGGTTCCAAGGCTTTTGCTCGTTTGATTAAATCCGGCGATTATAATGGCGCACTAGATGTCGCGCAACAACAGGTGGAAGGCGGCGCCCAGATCATCGATGTGAACATGGACGAGGGTTTGCTGGATTCGGAAAAAGCGATGGTCGATTTTCTAAACCTGATGATGGCGGAGCCGGAAATTGCCAAACTGCCCATTATGATTGATTCTTCGAAGTTCAACGTGATCGAAGCGGGCTTGAAATGTGTGCAGGGCAAATGCATCGTGAATTCCATTTCGATGAAAGAAGGTGAGGAGGAATTTATTCGACAAGCCAAACTGGTACGGCGTTACGGCGCGGCGGCGGTGGTCATGGCTTTTGATGAAAAAGGTCAGGCGGATACCACTGAACGCAAGGTGGAAATCTGCGAACGGGCTTATAAAATTCTCACGGAAAAAGTCGGCTTCAAACCACAGGATATTATCTTCGACCCCAATATTTTCGCGATTGCTACCGGCATCGAAGAGCACAACGAATACGCGATCAACTTCATTGAGGCGACCCGTCAGATCAAAGAACGCTGCCCCGGCGCGAAAATTAGCGGTGGCGTGAGCAACATTTCCTTCTCGTTCCGTGGCAACAACCGCGTGCGCGAAGCCATGCACTCTGCGTTTCTGTACCACGCCATTCAGGCGGGCATGGACATGGGCATTGTGAATCCGGGGATGATCGATGTGTATGAAGATATTCCGAAGGATTTGCTCGAACTGGTCGAGGATGTACTTTTTAATCGCCGTGAAGATGCGACCGAGCGTTTGACCGATTTTGCAGAAACCATAAAACAGAATGGCGGCCGCCAGATTCAAAAAGATCTCGCCTGGCGGGAAGCACCGGTGGAAAAACGTCTGGAACACGCGTTAGTAAAGGGAATCACCGAATTTGTAGAAGAAGACACCGAGGAAGCACGCCAGAAATTTCCCGCGCCTTTGCAGGTGATCGAGGGTCCGTTAATGGACGGGATGAATGTGGTCGGCGACTTGTTTGGCTCGGGGAAAATGTTCTTACCCCAGGTGGTGAAAAGCGCCCGCGTGATGAAGAAAGCCGTGGCTTATCTGACGCCTTATATCGAAGAGGAGAAAAGGATCAGCGGTAACGCCGGCAAGCCCAAGGGGAAAATACTCATGGCCACGGTGAAAGGCGATGTGCACGACATTGGCAAAAATATCGTCGGCGTGGTGCTGGGATGTAATAATTATGATATCGTTGACCTCGGCGTGATGGTGCCGGCGGATAAGATTTTGAATATCGCTATTGAAGAAAATGTGGACATTATTGGCTTGAGCGGTTTGATTACGCCTTCATTAGATGAAATGGTACACGTGGCTAAGGAAATGGAGCGTCGTGGCTTTAAAATTCCGCTGCTGATCGGTGGCGCCACTACTTCCAAAACGCATACGGCTGTAAAAATCGAACCACAATACAAGGGGCCGGTGGTGCATGTGCTGGACGCTTCACGAAGTGTATCGGTGGCGAGTAACCTCCTGAGTGAAAACGAAAGCGAACGCAGCAATTTCATCCTGAGTACAAAGGACGATTACGCGCGCATCCGAGAACAACGCGCCGGGCGGCAGTCCACCAAGAGATACCGCACACTGAAAGATGCTCGCAAAAACAAAACCCAGATCGACTGGGCAAATTACACGCCACCCAAACCCAAGTTCCTGGGTGTGAAGGTCTTTGATGATTATTCGATCGAAGAATTGACCAATTATATCGACTGGACGCCGTTTTTCCAGAGCTGGCAATTGGCTGGCAAATTCCCGGCGATTCTGGAAGATGAAGTAGTAGGTAAAGAAGCCCAGAAATTGTACAACGACGCCCGTAGCATGCTGCGCCGCATCATTGATGGAAACTGGCTTCAGGCAAAAGCGGTGATCGGGCTTTTCCCGGCAAATGCGGTACATGACGACGATATCGAGGTGTACGAAGATGAAGGTCGCTCGGAGCCTAAAGTAGTGCTGCGCAATCTTCGCCAGCAAAATGAAAAAGCGCCCGGCTTGCCGAATTACTGCCTGACTGATTTTGTTGCCCCGAAAAACGTGGCGGATTTTGAAAATCTGCCACGTGTAGAAGACTACATCGGCGCATTTGCCGTTACTGCTGGCATTGGCATTGAAAAGTGGGTGGAAAAGTTTGAAAAAGAACACGACGATTATAACGCCATCTTACTCAAAGCTTTAGCTGACCGTCTCGCCGAAGCGCTTGCCGAACGCATGCACCAGCGCGTACGTCGGGAATTCTGGGGCTATGCCTGCGATGAAAGCCTGGAAAACGATGAATTAATCGCCGAAAAATATCAGGGCATCCGTCCGGCGCCGGGCTACCCGGCCTGCCCCGAGCATACCGAGAAGCGCACGCTTTGGGAATTATTAAAAGTAAAAGAAAATACCGGCATCGAACTCACCGAGAGTTACGCGATGTATCCGGCGGCGAGCGTGAGTGGCTGGTACTTCTCACATCCGGAATCGAAGTATTTTGGCTTGGGACAGATTTCCAAAGATCAGGTCGAGGATTACGCCGAACGCAAGGGCATGGGCGTAGAAGAAGCCGAGCGTTGGCTCGCGCCGGTATTGAATTATGATGTGTAACGGCTGCTTTAGCAGCTACTGAAGGTTTGGCGCATTTCCAGAATGTGCCAAACTTTATCATAATAAAATAAACCATTACATCTAGCTGCCAAATTTATATTTAAGCTTCGATAAAATGAAAAAACAAATATTTCTATTCATTTTGTTTTTCAAATTATCTTGTAACAGCTCCCAGCCGGAGGATTTAATTCAAATTAGTGTTCGATATCCAGATAGTGATTTGGAAGAATGTAGTGAAGTGATTATTTATAACCAAAGCGAAACACCTATTTATATTCCAGCTAGTAGAGATTCAACTTTTGTCCATATTTTAGGTAGAAGAATTGGTTCTGTTGGGAAGAAAAAGGCTTCTATTGGTACTGCAGATTATTTCGGTAGCACATTAATTCCTATTAAACCTAATAGCAAAAGAAAAATGCTTGTTTGTGTAGAACCATTATCAAATCTGGATACAATTAAATTTTATTTTCAATATTATTTAGATACGGCAGGTTTAAACATGATATTTCATGATGTAACTTATCTTGTAAAGGATTCTTCCTATCTCTTGTTGCAGGATACTGTTTCTACAAAGAATTAAGAATAATTGGACTAGCTTCTTCCCGGATGATAATATCTTTGTAAAAATCATCAAAAAAAACCGCTAACCAACATGACCACCAACGAAAAACTCCACTTGCTCCGGCAGGCGATGCGCGCCCACGGCGTTGACGCGTACCTCATTCCCAGCAGCGATCCGCATCAGAGCGAGTACGTCGCCGCGCATTGGCAATCGCGCCAGTGGATTTCGGGCTTTTCCGGCTCGGCAGGGCTGGTGATCGTGACGCAGGAGCATGCAGGCTTGTGGACGGATTCGCGGTATTTTTTGCAGGCGGAGGAGGAATTACAAGGCACGGAATTTGCACTACACAAACAACTGGGCAGTAGTATACCCGAGCATATTACCTGGCTCCAGGAGAATCTCAAACCCGGCAACACGCTTGGGCTGGACGGTGCGCTCCTGGCGGTCGGGCAGTTCCGGCATCTGGAAAAACATGTACAACCCAAGGGAATCAAGATTGACAATAGCCTCGACCTGATCGCCGAAATCTGGCAGGATCGCCCGGCGCTGCCAACGGGGACTATTTTTGAATATGAGGTTGAATTTGCCGGGGAAAGTCGCGGGTCGAAATTGCATCGTATTCGGGAAAAAATGCAAGTGCAGGGTGCTGATTTTCATTTAATTACGACACTGGATGATCTCGCCTGGACGTTGAATATTCGCGGCGCGGATGTGGAGTGTAATCCTGTGGCAATTGGCTACCTGGCGGTGGGCATGGAGATTTCCTATCTGTTTATGAATCCGGGCAAGGTGCCCGATGAAATCAAGAAAAACCTGAATCATGATGGTGTAATTATAAAATCATATCATGATATTGAAAACTGGCTCCGAAAGCTGGAACAGCTGATTTTACTGGATGATCGCTCGGTAAATGTGCGCTTGTTTCATGCTATCCCTGATAAATATCGTATTAAAGGTGATAATATTCCACTGGCTTTAAAAGCGGTGAAAAATTCCACTGAAATTGGGCATTTGCGCGAAGCCATGCGCAAGGACGGCGTGGCTTTGCTGCGTTTTTTTCGCTGGCTGGAAAATGAGTTGAAATCCCGAACGGTCAGCGAATATGAGGCTGGACGCCAACTCAATGAATTCCGCGCTGCCCAGGGCGATTATTTTGGCGAAAGCTTTACCGCGATTGTAGGCTACAATGCCAACGGCGCGATCGTGCACTACCGCCCGGATGCCAAGACTTCTGCAGAAATCAAGCCTGAAGGTATATTACTCTTGGATTCTGGCGGGCAATACCTGCAAGGCACCACCGACATCACCCGCACCATCGCACTTGGCGCGCCCACCGCCGAGCAGAAACAGCATTATACTTTGGTGCTGAAAGGACATATTGCGCTTGGGACCGCGAAATTTCCCAAGGGTACCACCGGCGTTCAGCTTGATACGCTGGCACGTATACATCAATGGAAACATGGCATTAACTTTGGGCATGGCACGGGGCACGGCGTGGGCTTTTTCCTGAATGTGCATGAGCCACCGCAAGGTTTTGTGGCGAGTCCGAACAATCAGCGTGGCAATACCCCGCACGAACCGGGCATGCTGACTTCCAATGAGCCAGGCTTTTACAAAACCGGTGCTTACGGCATCCGCATTGAAAATTTGGTGCTGTGTACCGAAGCTGAAGAAACGGAGTTTGGTAAATTCCTGCAATTCGATACCCTGACGTTGTTCCCGATTGATACGACGCTGATTGACACGACGTTATTGACCAAAGAAGAACGCCAATGGCTCAACGATTATCACCATCGCGTGTTTAATGAATTGGCGCCGCGATTGGAGGGGGAAGAAGTGGAGTGGCTGCGGCGGAAGTGTGATGAAATATGAAGGAGAGACTTGGAGACCAAGGGATTTTGAGAAAAAGAGTCTGAGCGACGAAGGTATGTCCCGTAGGGACAAAATATCGGTAGAAATGTTGGTTTCATAAGAGGGCGTGCCGTAGGTACGCAACAGGGTTCGTATAAAATTTTATTTTTTAAGAATTGAAATATAAATTTTAAAATGAAGCAGGATGCGCGTGAGGGATAGAAGCGGTACCGACCGTAGGAAGGTAAGAGCGGATAGCCCGACCCGCAGGGGCACGCCCAGTTGAAATTTAAAATGCAAAACGCTAAATATAAAACTGCAAAAGGCGCAGAGGCATTTACATTTTAGATTTGAAATTTTACATTTTGCGGTTTAATAAAAATGATGACCACAACAACTATAAAAAAAGATATTCGTCAATTATCAAAAGCAGAGCTGGAAACGGTTTTCCAGGAGCTAGGCGAGCCGCGTTTCCGGGCGAAGCAGGTGCACGAGTGGCTGTGGCAAAAGGGCGTGCATTCGTTTGAGGCGATGACGAACTTGTCGAAGGCATTGCGGGAAAAACTAGCGGAGCGATTTGTTATTCAGGCGATTACACTTGATAAACAACAACGAAGTCTGGATGGCACGATCAAAACGCGCTGGCGCTTGCACGACGGGCATTTCATGGAGTCGGTGC
>CAZGAU010000070.1:0-10319 GCA_964523725.1 uncultured Saprospiraceae bacterium | reverse complement strand
GGCACGATCAAAACGCGCTGGCGCTTGCACGACGGGCATTTCATGGAGTCGGTGCTGATACCGGTGCCGGCGGACAATCGCTTCACGGTGTGCGTGTCGTGTCAGGTGGGGTGCAGCCTTACGTGCTCGTTTTGCGCGACCGGGCGGATGAAGCGCGTGCGCAATCTCGATGCGGCGGAGATTTTTGACCAGGTGGTGCTGGTGAATCAGCAATCGCTGGAGGTCTTCGGGCATCCGCTCACGAACATCGTGTATATGGGCATGGGCGAGCCGCTGCTGGCGTACAAAAATGTGCTGGAAAGTGTTGAAAAGATTACCTCCCCGGAAGGTTTGGGCATGTCGCCGAAGCGGATCACCGTGAGCACGGCGGGCATCGCGAAGATGATCACCAAACTGGCGGATGATGGTGTGAAATTTAATTTGGCGCTCTCGCTGCACGCGGCGGATGATGCCAAGCGCAACGAAATCATGCCGATCAATGAGCAAAATGATCTGGCTTCCTTGATGGAATCGCTGGAATATTTTTATAATACAACCGGTAACCGCATCAGCTACGAATACATTGCGTTTCAGAATTTTAATGATAATATTGAAGACGCGAAAAATTTATTAAAATTATGTAAGCGTTTTCCGGTACGGGTGAATATTATTGAATACAATCCGATTGATGACGCGCCATTCCTGAAAGCTGCCGAGCACAAAATTGACGAATTTGCCCAGTATCTCCGCGATCACGGCGTGATGGTAACGGTGCGGCGTAGCCGCGGGAAGGATATCGACGCGGCCTGTGGGCAGTTGGCGAATAAGGAGTAAGTTTTCAGTGGGCAGTAATTAGTAGGCGGTGGGCAGTTTACCGTGAGCAGTTTTCAGTTGGCAGTAAAGCTAGGTTTTCACGCCAAATTTTTCTGGATAGCGGATCATTGTGGAAATGAGTTTACCTACTTCCTGAGATTTTTCAAGCAAATAATGCTTCTCTTCTGGCTTTAAATATTGGCATGCTGATGCAAATTCAAGCCATACCTGCGTTTCAGCATTTTCAGCATCACCATCTGTCAATTTACTGATGAAATGCCTTGGGTATTCTCTTTTGCGATAAGCTTCCGCGATTTGTGCACAAACCGAACGAGAAGACCGCCTGATCTGATCCGTGAGTGAATATTTTTCTTCTTTCGGAAATGTTTTGGAAATTTCAAAAACATGCATCGCTAGATCAAATGCTTTCTGATAAGCATATAAATCCTTGAAATCCATATAGATGTGTAAATTTGATTAAAAATTATGCTTTCCCCTAACTGCTCTCTGCCTACTGCAAACTGACTTACGCATTATACAATTGCTCATAATACTCATCCAGCATGCGCTTCACGGCGAATTGCTCCTTAGTACTCAAGATACTCGCCTTCATCATATCCACCCACTTTTTACGGTTATTGTAATAGGTTGGCACCACTTCTTCAAGCATGACTTTGTAAAGCGCTTCGCGGTCGTGGGCATCCAGGATTTCTTCGTCCTCGCTTTCAAAACCATCGCCAAATTGCCAGCCGTTCACGCCGTGCTGACAAGCCTCAGGCCACCAGCCATCGAGGATACTGCAATTTAATACACCATTCATGGCGGCTTTCATACCAGAGGTGCCGCTGGCTTCCTTCGGGCGGCGGGGATTGTTGAGCCAAACATCAGAACCGCGCGTGAGCATCGCGCCGATTTCCATGTCGTAATTTTCCAGGAACACCACCGCATTCGGGTATTTTTTGGACATGCTGACCAGATTCGCGGCAATGCCCTTCCCTGTATCGTCGAGCGGGTGTGCACGGCCGGAAAAGACGAGTTGGATTTTACCTTCTTTCAGATACGGTTCAATTACTTCGGGTTTGCTGAAAATCAGATCACTACGCTTGTAAGGCACAGAGCGACGGGCGAAACCAATGATCAGGTTATCCACATTTAACTGTTGACCGGTGCGTGTTTTTACAAAATCCACTAAAGCTTGCTTGTTTTTCATATGCGCTTTCCACAGATCGCCATCTTTTTCAGCGGCTTCGACCATGGCGCTATCCACCCAGGTGGGCATGTGAATGGCGTTGGTGATCGCCACGATTTCCGAGCGGTTTTTGATATGTGCCCACATTTTATTGGCGGTTTCACCGTGCAATTGCGCCACCGCATTCGATTTTTTTGACAAATGCAAAGCCCCGACGGTCATGTTGAAGGGATCGCCGCCACCAAGTTCCTTCATTTGCTTGCGGCTCATAATACCAAGGTCGGCGCCCATGTACATGAGGCGATCGATTGGATGCGATTCATTTCCTTGAATCACAGGCGTATGCGTGGTGAATACAATTTCATTTTTGCTGGCTTCCAGCGCTTCGTCGTAGGTCATGCCCTGCTCGATCTTTTCGCGCATCAACTCAAATCCGGCAAACAGTGCGTGCCCTTCGTTGAAATGATAGACATCCACGGGAATGCCCAGCAGGCGCAGCGCGCGCACGCCGCCGACACCGAGCACCATTTCTTGTGCGATGCGCTCTTCGCCAAACCAACCGTAAAGCTGCCCGGTGATCCAGGCATCTTCATTTTCAGGCAGATCTGTATCCAAAAGATAAAGGTCGGCATTGCCAAAAGCAGTCAGTTTCCAAACCTTACAAGCCACATCTCGCTTGCGGATGGTCACGTTGACCGTTACACCCGTGTCTTCCAGAACATCTTCGTAATTGTAGTTGTGATAGGTATCATAAGGCTGACCATTTTTATCAATGAGCTGATCGGTATAGCCCTGTTTCCATTTGATGCCGATGCCTACAATCGGGAATTCGTGATCTTTGGAGCCTTTCATATAATCACCGGCCAGGATGCCGAGGCCGCCGGCGTAAGCTTTGAAGGAATTTTCCAAACCGTATTCCATGCAGAAGTAAGCCACGCGGGGCTGGGAAGTCTTTTTCTTAGCCATTGGTTCGTTCAAGTTTTGGTGCTATTGGGGTAAAGATATTGAATTTAGATGATGGGCGATAAGATGATAGGGTAATTTTTACACTAAATTCCAGGATTACCCTATCTCGCCATGATTCTATCACCCCATCAACCTTTCTAAATATTCAGCCAGTAGGTCAGTTTCAGTACCAGCGCGCGCCCCTTGGTGGTCAGATGATCCGGGAAGTAATTGTCGGTATAAACAATAAACAAATCGCTCACCGGCTTGAAACGCCACTGGAAGCGGGAGTTGATGTTGATATTATCAATTTGTGTATTGTATTGTACAAAAGTAGTCCAGAAAACGCTGCGCGAGAACGTAAAATCAAAACGTGGACCGATCAGATACAGATCGGAGCTGTTGTATGGCAGAGGCAATCGAATCCGGTTGTAATTGACATCGATCGAAACGGAGCCGTAAGGTTGAAAACGGTAATTGACCGAACCGTTTATGAAAAAGCGGGTCCCGTTGAAATAATCACCCAAGCGGCTGTTGAAATCGAAGGAAAATGCCTTGCGCCGGTCGGAGTTGTAAGACGCAATTACCATGGGGTAGGTGTAATCGGTGTCGGCGGGAAGTTCCAACCCACCACTGCCGGAAGGATCGAAAGAATTGAATAAATACACATATTCCTGCCGGAAACGAATGCGGAAGCCTGAAGTATTCTGAAAATTAATGTTATATAAAAAGTTTATATCATAGTCGGTTACACCGTAAGTGTTATTGCCCAGCACGTCAAAATCAATGCCCGGGCCGTGGTTGTTGACCACTTTTGAATCAGGATAAAAGCGATAGAAAACAGAAGCGGCCGTGCGCTCATAGCCGGTACGGCGGGCAAAACCCACTTCGGGGTTGTAATTGTCGCCTACGCTTTGAGCCACCGCGAAAACATCCCAATTTAAAGTATTGTAGCTGATTTGTCCGGAGGCAACGTAAGCATCCTTGGGCTGGTCATTTTCGAAAGTATGGTGGAAGAAAAATTTTCCGTTCCACTTGCCGTCGGCGGAAGCCAGGTTGTAATCAAGGCCGGCGGTGCGGTTGAATTGCTCCAGCTCGCCATTGAAACCACTGTCTTTGCCATTCAGGAATGCCTGTTTATTGACAAAAATAGCGCTGATATTGGAACGCTTGAACACCTTGTGTTGCATGGTTGCCACGGTATAATTGAGCGAAGGCAAGCCAATATCTTCGTCTTTGGCGGCTTGCATCGAGAGCAAACCCACGCGCATGTTATTATTCACCTTTCCACTGAGTCGCACACCCAGAGGGATGGCGTTTTGGATATTCACGCCGGTAGCCGTATCTCTGGCAATACCGATGCGCCGGGAGAAAAAGGGGCGCAGGTTGCGATCTCCAAAATCGGCAAAGAGGTCGGCATTTTCCAGGAAAAACTGGCGGCGCTCGGGGAAGAATATTTCAAAGCGATCCAGATTGGTCACTTGTTCGTCCACTTCCACCTGCGAGAAATCGGGATTGATGGTCACGTCGAGGTTGAGCCCGGAAGTAACGGCAATTTTGGCATCACCGCCGATATTAAAATCGGTATCAGGTTTTTCATTGATACGCTGGTCGCCGTCGAAAAATTGTTGTGTGTAACCACTTGCTATATAGGGGATTAAAGAAATATTGGCGCCCGGTTTTTTCAAAGGTTGGTCCCAGATGAGTTGTTTCATAAAGGCCAGCGAGATGATATCAAAATTCCGGGGAATGGGTGTCCAGGTAGAGCGCTCGGTGTACTCGCTGTCAATGCGGTAAAAATTGACGTTCCAGGCGGTGCTGCCTTCCTTGAAACGCAGTGTTTTAAAGGGGATGGCCATTTCGGCAATCCAGTAGCCGTCGTAAGTTTTTGCTTCAGCGTACCACTTGTTGTCCCAGTTGAGCGAAAGGTCTCCGCCATTGCCGCCGCCATTTGCAATCAGCCCTTCACGCTGCACCCCGAACGGGTTGACACCAAACTGAAAAGCATTGGTATTATCCTGGAAAGGGTCAATCACCAAAGTGATGCCGTCGTTGGCTTCTCCACGGTAATCTCTTCTTAGCGAAGGAGTTACGTATTGGCGTTTGCCGGGGAGGTTGTACATTTTAGCGCCCACATAAATGAAATTATCATCGTAAGTTACCCGGATTTCGGTTTGAGCTTTGGCAAGAATGGTATCGGCAGGAAAGTATTGCATAAAATTTTTAGCTGCCTCGGCATGCTCCCAGTCGGCTTCATCCAGTACTGCGTCCACCTGAATCGCACCGGTCGCGCGTTTGACCCTGAGGTTTGATTGATCCTGAGCCCAGGATTGGCAAAAAATGAAAAGAAAAAATAAAGAATAGAAAAATTGCTGATAGGTCATTTTGTACTAATTCAAAAACAGTTAGGGTAATTTGGATTTTTTTGTCACCCATTTGACTAAATTGGGATAAGAATTTTTTCACAGGAAGAGCGGTTTTTCAAAAAAAATCCCCGGCGTATGCAGCGATTCGTGTAAAAGAGACGTAAAAAAGCGCCACCAGGGGTGGAATTTGAAAAATTCCTTCTTAGATTTGCGCCCGATAAATTGTAAAAACAATGGAAACGACTACAAAAACTTCGACTACGTTGGACTGGATCATTTTCTTTGTATCTACCGTGATCTGCATTGCATTGCTGATGTACGCCTCGGAGTGGTTCTGGCTGGCGCTGCCGTTTGTGCTCACCTATCTGGTGAAAGCAATGCGCGTGATCTAAATTTAAAAAGCCTGGTCTATTCTTTTTTTCTGCTTTTCCGGGCGGAGCCTGCCCGGGTATTCCTGTAATTTATCCTGTCAAAAACTCTAATTGACCTGCTCGCTACATTTCTTTCACCTGTGAATAATCAGACTTTTCAATTGGCGTTATTACCTTAGCAAAAACAAAGGAATCTATGTACAAATACCTGGGCTGTATATCTTTTGCCGTATTTTTTGTGATTGGTTGTAAAACCTCACCCAAGCTGGAAACCGTGGAAGCTACGGATAACGCGGGCTACACCGAGCGCTACTCGCGCCGCAAGAGCGATTTTGCCAAAGAAGGACTGTATGTAAAAATTGACCCGCAGGGTAATAAAGTCGAGGAAGCGCAATTCTCAAGCGATACCCTGCACGGTTTTCGTATTTTATATTATGAAAACGGCGATACGCAAATCGTAGAATCCTACCAAATGGGCGGATTTGAAGGCGATTACAAAGTGTATTATCCCGGCGGACAGCTGAAAATGCTGGGCAAATACGAGGATAATGTCATGACCGGTAAATGGAAGATTTATTATGAAAATGGCGGGCTAAAAGAGGTAGTCACTTTCAAAAATAATCAGGAAAACGGACCTTTTGTGGAATATCATCCCAACGGCAACCTGAAAGCCGAAGGCACTTATCTCAATGGCGACTACGAGCAGGGTGAGTTAAAATTATACGACGAAAACGGAAAGCATATCAAAACTATGATGTGCGAAAAAGGCGTATGCCGTACCACCTGGGAGGCTGAAAAATCCGATCAATAAAAGCTACAAGCCTCGCAGGTAACTAAATGTTTGCGAGGCTTTAATATCATATTATGCAGAAATATTTACTCGTTATTATATTTTTATTCATAAATGTACAACTTTTGCTGGCGCAGTTGGGCGGACAAAATGTCTTTGGCTTTCTCAATCTCTCGCCATCGGCGCGGGTGACGGCGCTGGGCGGCAATCTGATCACCGTCATGGATGACGATGTGAATCTGGCTTACGCCAATCCGGCCCTGCTCAACCCTGAGATGCACCAGCAAATTACCTTCAGCCATAATTTTCACCTCGCCAAAATCCAAAACGGCTACACTTCATACGCTAATTATTTTCCGGGTATCAAAACCACCTTTCACGCTGGCGTGCAGTATGTTAACTACGGCGAATTTGAAGCGCGCAACGAATTCAACGATCTGGAAGGCGCCTTCAAAGCCGCGGAATATGCAGTGGCTCTGGGTGCTGGCCGACAAATAGACGAACGTCTGGCGATTGGTGCAAATGTAAAGTTTATCACTTCCAGGCTGGATGTCTTCAGTTCTACGGCATTCACCACTGATCTGGCGGCCATGTATTTTGACACGGCGAGCCGCTTCAATGCCACAATCGTTTTTAAAAATATAGGTACCCAAATTACACCCTACCGCGACGGTAATTTTGAGTCCTTACCCTTTGAAATTCAGGTGGGTATCTCCAAACGGCTGCGTTATCTGCCATTCCGTTTTTCGATTATTTATCACAATCTACAGCGCTGGAACGTCATTTACGACGATCCCAACCGCGAGGATAACGACCTTTTTTTCGGGGAAGCGCCTACCGAAGACAGCGAATTCTCTGTGTTTGTGGACAATCTGTTCCGGCATTTTATTTTTAATGGTGAATTTCTGTTTGGCGCCAAAGAAAATTTCCGCGTGCGCTTTGGTTACAATCACTACCTCCGCAAGGAAATGACCGTGGAAAACTATGGCAGCCTGGCCGGCTTTACCTTTGGGGCGGGCATTAAGATCAATCGCTTCCGCATTGATTACGGCAGGATGATCTACCACATCGCCGGCGGAGTGAACCATTTGAGCATTCAGACCAATTTCCAGGAGTTTAAGAAGTAGTTACCGCACCAACTTTTAATCTATTTCCGGCGTTAACATTCTATACCTGACAGCGGATACCGGAGTTCTCCGGGGCGCTTATTCATTGATCAACAAAACGGAACACCCTATGCACATCCCGCTTCTACCGGATATCGTCATCATATTGGGCTTATCTGCAGTTGTTATTTACTTATTTCAAAGGCTGAAACTACCGGCAATTCTGGGTTTGCTCATTACCGGCGTGATCGTGGGGCCCGGCGGATTTGGGCTTATCGGCGATGATACGACCCACGAAGTGGAGATGTTGGCAGAGATCGGCGTGATCCTGCTATTGTTCATCATTGGCTTGGAATTTTCGCTCAAAACGCTCGCCTCTATTCAACGCACGGTTTTTATCGGCGGCACGATCCAGGTAGGTTTCACGATTCTCGTGACTTATTTTGGGGCTACGATGTTTGGCTTCAGTTGGGGCGAAGCGGTTTTTCTGGGGTTTTTGTTTTCTCTGAGCAGCACGGCCATTGTACTAAAGCTTTTGCAGGAAAGCGGCGAGATCAATAATCCGCACGGAAAAATTTCACTAGCGATCCTGATTTTCCAGGATATTATCGTGGTGCCGATGATGCTATTCACACCCCTGATCGCGGGTAATGGCGGTAATGTGGTGCAAGCGCTGCTCCTGTTGTTTCTGAAAGCGGCTTTGGTTATTGTAATCGTCTTGTTTAGTGCGCGGTATGTGGTGCCAAGGCTCTTGCATGAAGTGGCACGCACCCGGAGCAAGGAATTATTTATTCTAACCATTATTGTCATCTGTTTTGCAGTAGCCTGGGGAACCTCTTCCATCGGTTTATCGCTTGCGCTGGGCGCATTTATGGCGGGTCTGATTGTTTCAGAATCTGAATACAGCCATCAGGCGACAGGTATCGTGATTCCCTTTCGGGAAATTTTTACCAGTTTTTTCTTTGTGTCTATCGGCATGCTGCTGGATGTGCGGTTTTTTGTTCAAAATATCCTGATAATCATTGGGCTGACCTTGATCGTGATGCTGGTGAAAGGCATTATCGCTTCCCTGGCGGCTGTTGTATTGCGTTATCCGTTTCGCACGGTTGTCCTGACCGGCTTGTCGCTGTTTCAGATCGGTGAATTTGCGTTTATCCTGTCGGTGACCGGTATGGAAAACGGCCTGCTGGCTGAATCCACCTATCAGTTTTTCCTGGCAATTTCTATTCTTTCGATGGGAGTGACGCCTTTTGTGATGCAATATTCCGAGCAGGTTTTCGGGCTTTTTAGAAAATCGCGACTGCAAAAACGGATGATACAATTTAATGAAATGACAACGGCAGGCCGCGACCAAGAACTCGATACGCACGATTTGAAAGATCATGTGATCGTTATTGGTTTTGGCGTGACCGGGCAAAACGTGGCCCGCGCCGCGAAGAGTGCAGATATTCCTTATGTTATTATCGAATTGAACCCGGAAACAGTCCGTGATTACCGGGCTAAAGGCGAGCCCATATTCTACGGTGATGCGATGAACGCCTTCATTCTGGAGCATTTGAAAGTATATAGCGCCCGGGTAGCGGTGATCGCCATCCCCGATCAGGTTGCTGTAAAAGCGGTGGTGATGAATATACGCTCCATTTGCCAAACGGTGCACGTCATCGTAAGGACGCAGAGTCTGCGGGAAATGGAGGAGTTGTATAAACTCGGAGCAAATGAAGTCATTCCTCAGGAATTTGAAACTTCGGTGGAGATCTTTACCCGTTTGTTACAGCGTTATCTGGTGCCACAGGATGAAGTAGAAGCTTTTATTCAGGACATCCGCGCCGAAAAATATGAAATGCTGCGTCCATTTTCACATCGTCAGAAATCAAAGACACTGCTCAATATTCCCAACTTTAATCTTACCTGCCTGAAGGTACAGCACAGTGATAATGAAGTGATAGGCAAACCATTGAAAGACAGTAATATCCGGCTAAAATATGGGGTGAATCTGGTCGCGATTCAACGCGGCGAAGTTTTTATTACCGATGTGAAACCCGAGACAGAAATCATGCAGGAAGATCTGCTCTACGTGGTTGGCGAGCCGGAAGCGATCATGGATTTTAATAAAAAACTGAAATACTGATTGTCAAGAGTTTTTAATATTCGATATGTTTTTCAAAAAATGGATCACTTTCTGTGGCGGCATTTCGCAGGGCCTCAGCAGGTCGTCTTTGCGCGTGATGTAAAGATTAAAACTGATAAAGTCTGTACCACCCAATTCTTCAGCGAAAACTTTTATGCTTTTTCCGGCATTAAAATCGGTGCGGGTTAGTCCGTATTTCCGGGTTTTATAAAAAACTTCGGAGTAGCCGGGCGGAATTTTTAGTATGATATCTTTGAGTGTCAATATTTAAACGGGTTGATCTTTAGATTACAATCATGAAATTATTCAATTTCTGGCTGGTTGCTATTCTGTTGTTAATTGCCATAATATTTTCTTCGCCATTTCCTTATTACACAGTGTTCCATTTCTTCGCCCGGCATAATCTTGTGCAGAGGAATATTTCCAATCTTCTGGATGCTTTACCAATCCCGCTTTTACAGGATTTTCATGAATGTAACAAAAACATTGGTAGGCATAATCATTTTCGGGGCGGAAAAACGATCGATCATCAACTGTGAGTACGATATCTGTCCATCCATTTTTCACTTTCGTCTTTTGACGGAATAAAGATCCACTCCGATTTTCTTGTTTGTTGATCGCACGCGCATATG
>CAZGAU010000069.1:10780-25911 GCA_964523725.1 uncultured Saprospiraceae bacterium | reverse complement strand
AAAAAACTCTGGGCAGGCATAGACCTGACCGATAAAAAAGACATTGTTATACAAATATTACAAGTCATTGAGCCGAGTATCATAGATTTGGGCATTATTGATAATGTCGCGCGTGTACGCACAAAAGATTCTAAAATACCCGTACCCCTCAAAAACTTTGGCGAGGGCTTGAATCGCCTCCTTACCATTGCCATGGCGCTGGTCAGTGCGGAGGGTAATTTATTATTGATTGATGAGATTGATACGGGGCTGCATCATTCGGTGCTGGAGAAGCTTTGGGAGATCATTTTTGAGTATGCAGAGAAATTAAACGCCCAAGTTTTTGTAACCACACATAGCGGGGATTGTGTAGATGCTTTTGCCGCAGTAACTAACCAGGAAAGATTCAAAGGGTTGGGGAATTATTTTAGACTCCAGCGCAAGCGAAACAGCGATGAAATTGTTCCAGTATTCTATGATGAAAACGAATTGGAAATTGCTGTAGAACAAGATATTGAAACTCGCTAAACCATGATAACTAAACAACTTTTGGTGGAGGGGAACGATGACTTGCATGTAGTTTGGGCGCTTTGTGAAAAATATAAAATCCCAGAAACTTTTGAAGTGATTGATAAAAAAGGCAAGGACAATATTTTCAAAGGGATTCCAGAAATTGTGAAAGGTGGGAACATAGATACCTTGGGGGTAGTATTGGATGTGGATTTAGATGTACCAAAACGATGGGAAAAAGTGAAACGAATTTTCGAACAGTTTGATTATCAATTTCCTGTTGCAATAACACCCAATGGTTTGATAACAACGCATCCAGATAATGAGACATTTTATCCCATTAAAATAGGTATTTGGCTAATGCCAGATAATCAAACATCTGGCATCTTGGAAGATTTTATGCAATTACTTATCACTGAGGAAAAGGATTTGTGGAGGCTAGCATTTGAATCAATTGAAAAAGTTGAGCAAACGGTTAACGAGTCTTTACGTTTTGCTTTAAAAGACCGCTCTAAAGCACTTGTCCATACTTACCTTGCTTGGCAGAAAGACCCTGGGAGACCGATGGGCGAAGCGATTACTAAAAAATATTTCGATGCTGATGCAGCATTAGCAAAAACATTTGTAAAATGGCTGAATGATCTATTCAACTAGACCTCCTCAACTTTCTAAACCTTCTAAACTGCTTCTTACTATGAAACAATACCACCAACTCCTCCAACACATACTCGACCACGGCGTGCAAAAAGCCGACCGTACGGGCACTGGCACTACCAGTGTTTTCGGGTATCAGATGCGATTTGACCTGAGCGAAGGCTTCCCGCTGGTAACCACCAAAAAGCTGCATTTGAAGTCGATTGTTTACGAATTGCTCTGGTTTCTGCAAGGTGATACCAATATTAAGTATCTCAACGATCATGGCGTGAGTATCTGGAATGAGTGGGCGGATGCAGACGGCAATCTTGGACCAGTGTATGGTAAGCAGTGGGTTCATTGGCAAACTCCTGACGGGAAGCAAATTAATCAAATCGAGCAGGCGGTGCAGCAGATCAAGCATAATCCGGATTCAAGGCGAATTTTGGTGAGTGCCTGGAATGTTGCCGATCTGCCGGAGATGGCTTTGTTGCCCTGCCATGCCTTGTTTCAATTTTATGTTGCTGATGGGAAATTATCCTGCCAGTTGTATCAGCGCTCCGCGGATGTGTTTTTGGGGGTGCCTTTTAATATTGCTTCTTATGCTTTGCTAACGATGATGATGGCGCAGGTGTGCGACCTTGAACCAGGCGATTTTGTGCATACTTTCGGCGATGTGCATTTGTACAGCAATCATGTTGAACAAGCGCAACTGCAACTCTCACGGGAGCCGCGCCCGCTGCCACAAATGAAGCTGAATCCTGAGGTGAAGGATATTTTTGCGTTTCAATTTGAGGATTTTGAACTTGTCGGATATAATCCGCATCCACATATTAAGGCGCAGGTGGCGGTTTGAAAGTTTAAAAGTTCAAGAGTTGAAAAGTTCAAGAGTTCAAGAGTTCAAGAGTTCAAAGTTAGCTTTGGGCACCTTATTTTGAGCTTTTCCGAAATTTTTTTTGACGAATTGTTTGATTCATTATTGTATTGCCGGTTTTTCAAAATGCGAATAAATGACAATTAATTTTGGCGTTCTTGAACTTTTTGTGTATATCTACGGCTCGTTTTGCTGCACTCGCCAAATTTTATTTCAGCGCAATGACGGCGCCAATTTTCTGTTTTGTTTAGAAAAAATCTAAATAGATAGCGGTTTTTGCAAAAAGTTGTTAAAGAAATCAAACGAGTTTTATCTTTGCGCTCGTGACAATTTTGTGACCTTTTTACAACCAAATTAAATTTTCTTAAACGCTCAATATACTATGGTATTTCGATCTTTGATTTGCCGATTTTCTGTTCTGATGCTGCTGGTCTCACTGGCAATTCCTACCCTGGCGCAGGAAGCGGATATAGAGGCGGGTAAAACCCTGTTCAGAAATCAGTGTGGTACCTGCCACAGCCGGGACATGAAAAGTAACCTCACCGGTCCGGCACTGGGCGGTGTGGAAGAACGCTGGGCAGAGTATCCTCGTGAAGACCTTTACGCCTGGATTCGCAACTCCCAAGCATTGATTGCGCAAGGTCACCCACGTGCAACAGCTGTCTGGAACGAGTGGAAGCCTACGCTGATGAACAACTTCCCTAACCTGACCGATCAGGAGATTGAGAATATCCTCGCTTATGTGAATTGTACTTATGAAGGCAATTGTCCTGGAACAGCACCGACTACCCCTGGCGGAGGACAAATTACAGCAGCCCAGGAAAAACCCAATAATACACCTTTGTTCATTGCTTTGGCCTTGATTCTGGGTATCCTGGCGGTAGTGCTGGCTCGTATCGTTTCCAATCTCAATTATATCATTCAGGCTCGTGAGGGTGAAGCCCCGGCTCGCCGCAGAACTTTGGTCGAAATCCTTACCAGTAAAGGCGTGATTGCATTTGTGATCTTTGCGCTGGTGGTATTGGGCGGTTACACTACTGTCAATAATGCCATTGCACTGGGTCGCCAGCAAGGCTACCAACCGGAGCAGCCGATTAAGTTTTCACACGCTACGCATGCCGGTTTGCAAAAGATCGATTGCCAATATTGCCACGATGGAGCCCGTCGTAGTAAGCACTCTAATATTCCTGCCGCCAATACCTGTATGAATTGCCACCGTGCGGTGAAGGTCGGTTCGCAGTATGGCACCGCAGAATTGACCAAGATTTATGCTTCTGTAGGTTACGATCCAAGCAGTGATACTTATGTGGAGAATTATGACCAACTAAGTGATGCCGAAATCGAGAAGATTTATAAAAAATGGATTGCTGATACCTATGTGCAGGAAAAAGGCACGCTAGATCGTCAGGGCGAGAAACTGATTGAAGATCAGTGGAATGGTATTGTAGCTGCCTTGACCAGCAAGGAAAGCGGTGATAAGAGTATCTATGGCCCGATCGAATGGGTACGGATTCACAACCTGCCCGATCACGCTTATTTCAACCACGCACAACACGTAGCAGTGGGTAAACTCGAATGCCAGACCTGCCACGGAAAAGTGGAAGAAATGGAAGTAGTTGCACAGTCTTCACCGCTCTCTATGGGGTGGTGTATCAGTTGCCACCGTCAAACCGAAGTGAAATTTGCCGACAACGAATATTATAAGTCTTACACACGCTACCACGAAGAAATTCAGAAAGGAGAACGTGAAAAGGTAACCGTGGAAGACATTGGTGGTTTGGAATGCCAAAAATGCCACTATTAATAGGTCAAAAGTTTGAGGGTTTAGGTTTGGGGTTTTTAACAAGATTCTAAAATTTTCAAACTAAAAACCTCCGAGCCATTTAACTTTAAATGAATAAAAAAACTCACGCAGTCATACAAGATGAAAAATAAAAATAACGAAATCTGGATTGGAGTCGAGCAATTAAAGAACGATCCTTCCTATCAGGAGATTGCGAATCAGGAATTTGTAGAACTGCCTATCGTTGAGCAGCTTTCAGATGACAGAGCGATGGAAGTGGGTGCTTCCCGTCGTGATTTTTTGAAGTACCTGGGCTTCGGTTTGGGCGCTGCTACGATCGCAGCGAGTTGTGAAATTCCGGTAAGAAAGGCTATTCCTTATGTCGTAAAACCGGATGAAATTGTGCCGGGCGTAGCTACTTATTATGCTTCTTCTTTTGTGCAGGGCGGTGATTATTGTTCGGTGCTGGTAAAAACGCGCGAAGGCCGTCCAATCAAAATTGAAGGCAACAGCTTGTCGAAAGTGACAATGGGTGGTACCAGTGCGCGTGCTCAGGCAAGCGTGCTGAGCTTGTATGACACGAGCCGCATCACGGGCCCAAGTCGAGTGAGCGGCGGTAAAATTGAAAAAAGAAAAAAGGGCCAGGGACCAAGCTGGGATGAGATTGATAAAGAAATTGCCGGTAAACTGACGCCGAATTCCCGCATCCGTATTGTAGCAAATACTATTATGAGTCCGATGACGAAAAAGGCGATTGCCGAATTCGTTGCGGCTTTCCCCAATACGGAAGTTGTAATGTACGATCCGGTTTCCAGCGCCGCTATGCTGGAGGCTAATGAACAGAGCTTTGGCCAGGCGGTTGTTCCGAATTATCATTTCGACAAGGCGCAGGTGATCGTGAGCTTCGATGCAGACTTTCTGGGTACCTGGATTTCTCCAATTGAGTTTGCCCGCCAATATGCACAAAACCGCAAGGTAAATGCAAAGACCCCGAAGATTTCCCGTCACATTCAGGTAGAAAGCCATATGAGTCTGACTGGCTCCAATGCGGACAACCGGATTATGGTGAAGCCTTCGGAGCAGGGCGCTGCAATCGTAGCTTTGTACAATGAAGTAGCAAAACTGGTTGGCGGTTCTACCATCAGCGGTCCGCGTCTGGATGCGGAGAAAACCAAAAAACTGGCGATAGTTGCCAAGGAATTGGTAGCTAATCGCGGGGCTTCTCTGGTGGTGTCTGGCTCCAACAATACGGGTGAGCAAGTAGTGATCAATGGAATCAACTATATGCTTCAGAATTACGGCACAACGATTGATTTTAAAAATGTATCCCTGCAGCGTCAGGGTAAGGATAAAGATGTACAACGCCTGGTGCGTGATATGAATGCCGGTCAGGTGGATGTGTTGTTCGTGATGGACGGCGCGAACCCTGCCTGGGATTTGCCCAACAGTGATCGTTTCCGTACGGGTATGGAAAAGGTCAAGACAAAAGTTTCGTTCTCTGGTTTACCAAATGAGACCGCGCTGTTATGCAATTATGTAACACCAACGCACCACTACCTCGAAAGCTGGGGCGATGTAGAGCCAAAGCGCGGACATTTTAGCCTGTTGCAACCAACGATCAATCCGCTGTTCAACACTCGTCAAACAGAAGAAACACTGTTGCGCTGGGCTGGCAGTGCCAACCTCAACGTTGAAGCGGAGCAGCCGATGTACGAATATCTTGTAAAACACTGGGAAGCAGACATGTTCCCACGTCAAAATAAATTTGCGACTTTCCAGACCTTCTGGGATAGCACCTTGCATGATGGTGTATTTGAAGCACCGGATGAAGGAAAAGTTTTTGATTTTGTAGCAGATATTAATGCTGCCGGAGCAAAAGTACGCAAACCAGCCAACGCAGAACTCGAAATTTCTTTCTTTGAAGCGGTAAATGTAGGCGCTGGTCAGTTTGCTTCCAACCCTTGGCTGATGGAGATGCCGGATCCCATTACACGCACGGTTTGGGGCAATTACATGGCAATTCCGATCAAATGGGAGGGTGGCAATGAATATACTGCCTTCAAAAACCTAAACCAGGAAGAAGGGAAAGGTAGAGCGGACATTGTAGAACTGGAGGTAAACGGCAGAAAAGAACGTGCTACCGCAGTTCGTCAGTTCGGTCAATTGGAGGGTACCCTGGCAATCGCCATTGGTCACGGTCGTGAAGCCACCGGTAAAGCAGGCGCAGCGCTTGGTTCTAAAATAGGTGTAAATGCTTTCCCTTGGTTGACAATCGACGAAAACGGTAATACGCAGTATTATGCTACCAATGTCAATGTTTCCGATAAAGTAGGTGAAGACAGACAATTTGCCTGCGTGCAATATCACCATACGATGGGGGTTAAGGACGTAAATCCGAAGACCGGCAACACTATCAATGTGGATGAAAAAACGGCAAACGCATTGAGCGATCCGTTCAACAGCGATGGCTTCCAGGGTGGTATTACCGACCGTTCCATTATTTATAAAGGTAATGTGAGTGAGCTGAATGAACTGGTTCATCACATTGAAGAAAAGCGTGCCGAAGCGCAGAAATTGAATAGCCATACACTGTATCCATATGATGATTATCTGAAAAACGTCTATGGTCAAGGGCATCACTGGGCAATGCATATCGACCTGAATTCTTGTATCGGGTGTGGTGCTTGTCAGGTGGCGTGTATTGCAGAAAATAATGTTCCGGTGGTAGGTAAGGTCGAAGTGGCACGTCATCACGAAATGACCTGGTTGCGCATTGACCGCTACTTCTACGGTGATTTTGAAAATCCGAACGTTGTTTATCAGCCGATGCTTTGCCAGCACTGCGACAACGCACCATGTGAAAATGTTTGTCCGGTAGCTGCTACTAACCACAGCGCGGAAGGTCTGAATCAAATGACCTACAACCGTTGTATCGGAACGCGCTATTGTGCGAACAACTGTCCTTATAAAGTACGTCGTTTTAACTGGCTGGATTTCACGACTGCCGATATTTTCGGAATGAATGATAATTACAATAACGATCCAACGGTAGAAAACGAAAACGGTATTTCTTTCTACGCAGATAACCTGACCCGTATGGTGTTGAACCCAGATGTTACAGTACGTTCACGTGGCGTGATCGAAAAGTGTAGCTTCTGTGTGCAGCGTATCCAGGAAGGTAAACTGACTGCTAAGCAGGAAGGACGTGGGCTTGTGGATGCGGATGTGCGTACAGCTTGCCAGACTGCCTGCCCGACGGGGGCGATCACTTTTGGTGACCGCAACAACAAGCAGGGCGAAATAGCAGCCAAGATAGAAGATCCGCTGAACTACCTGGTGCTGGAAGAAGTCAACACCCAATCGTCAGTATTCTACGCTGCTAAGGTGAACAATCGTAACGAAGAGCTGGAAGCATAAACTGGCATCTTGCTGTAGGAAGGATCATTTGAATTGAAAAGCATTAAGAACATTTAAGTAACAATAAATATGAGTGCACCTGTTTCTCCAATAAGGGACCCGCTAATCGAAGGTGGTAAGAATTATCACCAGATTACCGAAGATATTTGCGCGCCTACGGAGCGTGTGCCAAGCACCGCCTGGGTTATTGCATTTATCGTATCAGTATTGGGTCTGGGATTGTATGTCTTTTGTGTTGCGTGGACGATTTTTTACGGTATTGGTTCTTGGAATCTTAATCGAACGATCGGCTGGGGCTGGGATATTACCAACTTCGTTTGGTGGATCGGTATCGGTCACGCCGGTACGCTGATCTCCGCGATCTTGTTGCTGTTCCGCCAGAAATGGCGGACGGGTGTTAACCGGGCAGCGGAAGCGATGACGATCTTCGCTGTAATTTGCGCCGGTCAGTTTCCGCTCATTCACATGGGACGCCTCTGGTTGGGCTTTTTCATCTTCCCGTATCCAAACACGCGCGGCCCCCTATGGGTGAACTTCAACTCTCCGCTGTTGTGGGATGTTTTCGCGATCTCTACCTATTTTACGGTATCGCTTTTGTTCTGGTACACTGGTTTGGTACCTGACTTTGCAACCATCCGCGACCGTGCGAAAGGTCTTCGCAAAAAGATTTACAATTTCGTCTCTTTCGGTTGGACGGGGGCAGCCAAGCACTGGCAACGCTTTGAAAGTTTGTCATTGGTACTTGCCGGTTTGGCAACACCGCTGGTACTTTCAGTGCACACCATTGTATCTTTTGACTTTGCTACTTCGGTAATTCCTGGTTGGCACACAACGATTTTCCCGCCGTACTTTGTGGCTGGTGCAATCTTCTCCGGTTTTGCGATGGTATTGACGCTGATGCTGATGACCCGGAAAATCTTCAAACTGGAAGAATATATCACACTTGCACATATTGAAAGTATGAATAAGGTCATCCTGGTAACAGGTACGATCGTAGGTGTGGCTTATCTGACTGAATTGTTCATCGCCTGGTATTCAGGGTATCTGTATGAGCAGTATGCATTTTACAATCGCGTGCTGGGACCATATTGGTGGTCTTATGTGGGTATGATGTCTTGTAACGTGCTTTCACCACAGATTTTCTGGGTGAAGAAATTCCGGCGCAATATTGTGATCACCTTTGTAATGTCCATTTTTGTGAACATTGGTATGTGGTTTGAGCGCTTTGTGATCATTGCTACCACATTGGCTCGTGATTATATCCCATCCAGCTGGAGTTACTATATTCCAACCTGGGTAGAGGTAGGTATTTTTATTGGTACTTTGGGCTTGTTCTTTACGCTGTATCTCATTTTTGCGCGGGTGGCCCCGGTAGTGGCGATCGCGGAAGTGAAGGCAATTTTGAAAACAGCCGGAGATCAATATGCCGGACCAAACGCCAAACACCATGAGCATGAGGGAGAACATGCTGCAGTAGAGGCAAAAACAAACGGTCACTAATTAATTTATTTGGCTAACAAATTCAACCAAGCATAAAAATGGCTAACGGAAATAAAGAAGTGCTCTACGGCTTATACGATGACGAAACCATCCTCCTGAAAGCCGTACATAAAGCTAAAGACGAGCACCTGGAGATCATGGATGTTTATTCACCATTCCCTGTACACGGACTGGATCCTGCACTAGGGCTCGAGGAAAGCCGCCTGCATATTGCCGGTTTTGTTTTCGGTGCAATCGGTACCCTCACGGCCTTTTTGTTTATGACCTGGGTGTTTACACGCGATTGGCCGATTATATTTGGAGGTAAGCCTTACTTTTCGGCGCCTGCATTTATTCCTATCACTTTCGAGTTGACGGTACTTTTTGCGTCAATCGGGATGGTAGTGAGTTTCTATACAGTGTGCGGTATGGCGCCCGGCGTAGTAAATCCAACCCTGGATGATCGCATCACGGACAATAAGTTTTGCATTGCTTTTGATACCACCGGTGCTACTGCTGATTTCACAGACAAGTTGAAAACTTTCTTTTCAACTACCGGTGCTTCTGAGGTGAATGTCAAGGCGATTTAAAATTAGAATAGAGCTATTTTCAAATAAAGCGCAATGAAACAATTTAAAATATTACTGCTGATAGCTGTTGCAATCGTTGTTATAAATGCCTGCTCTCCTGCAGAAGGGAATAAAACAGGACATGAGTACATGCCGGATATGGCGCACTCGATTGCATATGAGAGCAATTTATACAGCAATTATTATCTCAATACCTGGGATAGTGCGAGTGTTTTTCAGCGCAAGGAATTGTCTGGGCCGCATCTGCCTGTCAACGGCACAATCCCGCGCGGGTATGCAGCTTATGTGGGTGCTGATGCTACTCAGTATGATCAGATTCATAACATGCTGAGAGGGCTTGCCAATCCGAATTCAATCGCAATACCAGTGAATGGCCACGTGCCTTATCATTATTCTGATACGGAAGAGGAACGAACCCGTGCCAGCCAGGAAATAGTAAACAACCCATTTCCGATTACGGCAGCAGGTTTGGCGAAAGGTCAGGAATTGTACAATATCCATTGTGCCATTTGCCATGGTGAAAAAGGAGATGGATTAGGATATTTGGTAAGCGAAGAAAATCCGAATGCGAAATATCCGGCGGCGCCGGCTAATTTCTTGCAGGATACTTTTTATAATTCTACGAATGGTCGTTTTTATCACTCCATCATGTATGGCAAGAACGTGATGGGCAGCTATGCGGATAAGCTTGGTTTCGAAGAGCGCTGGCAGGTGATTCATTACATTCGCTCTTTACAGGCAAAAGAGAAAAAAGTAAAATATACCGCAGAGGCTAATACCTTAAATCCAACTTTTGGGATGCCGGCAAAACAATTCGAAGCAATTGCAGCAACCCGTAAAACGGATGCAGCGCCTGCTCCCAGCGATTCAACGAGTGTACAACAGGCGGCTCCCCAGAGTGGGCATAGTGGCGGAGATCAGCACAGCGGAGGCAGCGGTGGTAGTTCTCATCATGATGAGTAAGGATGTAAAATGCCTAAGATCAATTATTTGACAAGAACTTTCAAACGGAAGACATACAATGAACCAATTTAAATTTGAGTCAAGCTATAAAACGGTGTTGTACGGGATGATGGGGTTGGGTGTGCTATGCATGCTGATCACCTTCTTTACCGATGATGAATTACACACCCGTTTCTGGTCGAACTATCTCCACAATACAGTATTTTTTACCGGTATTGGCTTTATTTCTTTGTTTATCGTCTCTGCATTTATTACGGCTTGGGGCGGTTGGTACACGGTAATGAAGCGTATCTGGGAAGCATTCTCTCTGTTCATGATTCCAGGGTTGGTCTTGTTACTTATCCTGATCATTGGGCTTTGGGCAGGCTGGCACCATTTATATCACTGGGCAGATCCTTCAGTGGTAGCGGAAGATCCGATTCTACAACACAAATCAGCTTTCCTTAATAAAGGATGGTACACTTTCGGGACGCTGATTATAGTTGGAGCCTGGATTTTCTTCGCCTGGAAATTACGTCAGCTGTCGCTCGAAGAAGACCAACAAGGCACTACGGATTATAAATATCACCACAGAATGCGTATTTGGGCGGCAGCCTTCTTACCAATTGGCGGTTTTACAAGTGCAGCAATGATTTGGCAGTGGATGATGTCGGTAGACTCACACTGGTACAGTACACTTTATGCATGGTACTCAGCAGCAAGCTGGTTTGTAGCGGCAATGGCGCTGACGGTGTTGACCCTGGCTTTCCTGAAGGCTCGTGGTTATTATGAAAATGTAACTGCTGATCACTTGCACGATATTGGCAAATTCACCTTCGCGTTCAGTATTTTCTGGACATACCTTTGGTTTTCGCAATATATGTTGATCTGGTACGGTAATATTGGTGAAGAAACCGTTTACTTCCAGACGCGGCAGCAGGAATATCCGGCGCTGTTCTATGGCAATTTGTTGCTGAATTTCATCGCACCGTTCTTTATTTTAATGCGAAATGATACCAAGCGCAAGTACGGTTCGATGGTATTCGTGGCTATTATTGTTTTCCTTGGTCACTGGATCGATTATTTCCTGATGATCAAACCGGGTGTATTGCATACTGCTCAGGAAACGCTTGCACATGGTGCAGAGCATGGTGCTGAAGCCGCGCATCACGGGTCGGAATTCATGATGGGCTTTATGTTCCCTGGCTTATTGGAATTGGGTACTATGATCGGATTCCTTGGCTTGTTTGTGTTCTTCGTTTTCTCCCGTTTGGAGAAGGCGGCACTGGAGCCGAAGAACGATCCGTACTACGCAGAAAGTTTACACCATCACACTTAATTCTGCTTATTTAGAATGATTCTAAACGAAGAATTCTGTTAAGCAAATCACTGCTGTGATGGTTTAATAAGTGATAACTTTGGAAAAAGAATTTGTATTCAAATTATAATTGAATAAATAATGACTTTCTTACTTGCAGTTTTATGTTTATTGCTCATAGCTGTGATCGTTGTTCAAATCGGTCGCGTAACGGAGCTAGCTACCAAAATTCGCGGTGAAGAGGAAATGCAATTGCTGGTGAACAAACGCCAGGCCAATCTTTCACTCACTTTCATGGTCTTGTTTCTAATCGGATGCATTGTGTCCGCTTATATGTACAAAGACTGGATGCTGGGTTATGGACCCCATAAAGCAGCTTCTGCACATGGTGGAAGCCTGGATAGTATGTTCAATGTAACTCTCTTTTTCACAGGTATTGTTTTTGTGATCACGCACATTGCACTTTTTTACTTTGCCTGGAAATACAAGGGAGAAAAAGGTAAGAAAGCTTTGTTTATGCCGCATAATAATACAATTGAAGTTGTATGGACGGCTGTTCCGGCTATTGTAATGGCATTTTTGGTGATCAAAGGGCTGGATACTTGGAACGAAGTAATGGCAGATGTAGATCCGAATGAAGATTATATTGAAATCGAAGCGACTGGCTACCAATTTGCATGGCACTTGCGCTATCCGGGACCCGATGGTAAATTGGGGGCAAGAAATTATAAATTAATTTCTGGAACCAACCCATTAGGACAAGACTGGACAGACCTCAAGAATATGGATGATATCCATGCTGATAAAATTGTTTTGCCTGTAAACAAAAAGGTGCGAGTGCGAATTACAGCTCGTGATGTGCTGCATAATTTTTACCTCCCGCATTTTCGTGTGAAAATGGATGCTGTGCCGGGTATGCCGACTTATTTCATCTTTACCCCAACCAAAACAACAGCAGAATACCGGGAAGAGCTGAGTAACTACAAACAATATCAGCAGCCGTTTGACCCTACCGACCCTACTGGTCCGAAAATGTGGGAAGCTTTCAATTATGAATTGGCTTGCGCCGAATTGTGTGGTAATGGTCATTTTAGTATGCGTCGTATCGTTGAAATTGTTTCAGAAGATGAATATAAAGCATGGTTGAGCCAGCAGTCCTCCTATTACCTGTCTTCCATTCGCGGTACGGATGACGATCCGAATAAAGACAAGTTATTTGATTTTGAAATCCAGCAGCGTAAGCAGGAATTCACAGACGCGGTTGAAAAAGCAATCACCTCAGACAGTATTGCCGACAGAACCATCCGCTTCAGTTATGTGAGCTTTGAAACCGGTTCAGCAAATCTGACCGCTTTGTCAAAGTACGAATTGGACAACCTTGTGGAAGCATTGCAAAAATATCCGAGTATGACCATCGAAATTGCAGGACATACCGACAACACAGGCGATCCTGCTGCAAATCAGACGCTTTCAGAAAGTCGTGCGGATGCTGTTTACGATTATCTGGTGAGCAAAGGAATTGATGCGGGCAGACTCCGGGCAGTAGGTTATGGAGCAACCCGACCGGTAGATCCCAACGATACAGATGCCGGCAGAGCGAATAACCGCAGAACGGAATTCCGTATCATCACTGCTCCGCAGCAAATTTAAACATCGGTTATTATCTCTTGTTTAAGGGATGACAATGACATATTTTCATAAAAATCTTAGTGAACTAATATAAATTTTATTTGGCGATGGCGAATGATGTAATGACCAAACCAAGCACACAAGAAGATGTGCTGATACAAGAACTCGGCTATGATGACCATTTTCATGAGCATCATCATGGCGACAAGTATCAGTCCAACTTCATCACAAAATACATTTTCAGCCAGGATCACAAGATGATCGCCAAACAATTCCTGATCACAGGTATGTTCTGGGCGTTCATTGGTGGTATGATGTCGCTGATTTTCCGTTTACAACTGGGTTTCCCGGAGGAAAGTCTGGCATGGTTGAAGCCTCTGTTGGGCAAATGGATCGAAGTAAATGAAGCGGGTATTGGTACGCTTTCTCAGGATTTCTACTATGCTTTGGTGACAATGCACGGTACAATCCTGGTGTTTTTCGTACTTACTGCCGGTTTGAGCGGTACGTTCGCTAATTTCCTGATTCCATTGCAGGTAGGTGCTCGTGATATGGCATCGCCATTGCTGAACATGTTCTCTTACTGGTTCTTCTTCCTGGCGGGCGTAGTGATGTTCTCATCTCTGTTTGTGAGCACCGGCCCGTTCTCGGGAGGTTGGACAGCCTATCCTCCATTGAGTGCTTTGCCTCAGGCGAATGCCGGCTCAGGTGCTGGTATGACGCTTTGGCTGGTGGCACTTACTTTATTCGTAGTGTCTACGTTGTTAGGTGGTATCAACTATATCACGACCGTACTGAACCTGCGTACCAAAGGGATGAGCATGTGGCGCTTGCCTTTGACCATTTGGGCATTGTTTATCACAGCGATCATTGGTTTGTTGTCATTCCCGGTTTTGGTCTCAGGCTTCCTATTGCTGATGTTTGACCGTAGCCTTGGTACGAGTTTCTACCTAAGTGAAATTTTTACGGGTGGTCAGGCGCTCGATTATGCAGGCGGTAGCCCTATTTTGTATCAACACTTGTTTTGGTTCCTGGGGCACCCCGAGGTGTATATCATTATCCTTCCGGCGATGGGTATTGTATCTGAAGTGTTGTCGGTACATTCACGCAAGCCGGTTTTCGGTTACAAAGCGATGGTTTATTCCATTCTGGCAATCGCCTTCCTGTCCTTTATCGTATGGGCGCACCACATGTTTATGTCTGGTGTGAATCCTTTTATTTCGAACTTCTTCGTGATCTTTACGCTGATCATTGCAGTACCTTCAGCGGTAAAAGTATTTAACTGGATCGCGACATTATACGGGGGTAATATTCGATTCAATTCAGCCCTGCTTTTTGCAGTCGGATTTGTATCCATGTTTATTTCAGGTGGTTTGACCGGTATTTTCCTGGGTAACTCTGCCATCGATATCCAAATGCACGATACCTATTTCGTTGTGGCGCACTTCCATATCGTAATGGGAGTTGCTGCATTCTTCGGTATGTTTGCCGGGGTTTATCATTGGTTCCCTAAGATGTATGGTCGCTTCATGAACGAAACACTCGGTAAAATCCATTTCTGGGGGACGCTGATCGGTGCTTACGCTATTTTCTGGCCGATGCACTACCTCGGTATGGCGGGAGTTCCGCGCCGTTATTATAGCTTCGGAACTTTTGATTCTTTCAAACATTTTACCGAGATGAATCAGTTTATTACAGTAGCGGCAATTGTGGTTTTTGCAGTCCAGGTCATTTTCATTATCAATTTCTTCTACAGCATCTGGAAAGGTAAGAAAATGACAACCCGCAACCCATGGGGCGCTTCTACGCTGGAATGGACAACGCCGATCAACGTTGGACACGGCAACTGGCCGGGCAACATCCCGACTGTGCAGCGCTGGCCCTATGACTATGGTAAGGACGGCAAGGACTTCATCCCTCAGATCGAGCCGATCGGGGAAGACGAAAAAGAGAATACACATTAATTTGTTGTTTATC
>CAZGAU010000069.1:0-10680 GCA_964523725.1 uncultured Saprospiraceae bacterium | reverse complement strand
TTTATCCATTTGAAAATTACCAGATTTAAAAAATAAATTGGGAGGTAATTCAAAAAATTGCCTCCCTTCAAGTAGTAAAAAGAGGTGTCCGTAAAAGTTGCAAACGAACAGAAAGAGCAAGTAAAAAGCGAAAAATCGCTTAGCCTTTGGAGTTCAAAGGTGCAGGATTACAAGCTGCTTGTAAAATTTAGATTGTCAGTCACGGTGGTGTTTTCGTCGGTGATGGCATTTCTGATCGCAAGTGCCGGTCCGATCAACTGGACTGCAATAGTAATACTTGCACTGGGAGGATTTCTGGTGACCGGAGCCGCCAATGCCCTGAATCAGGTGCTCGAAAAGGACTTTGACAAATTGATGAAGCGTACGGCGAACCGACCCTTGGCAGCGGGGCGCATGTCCACCTCTGAAGCGGTGCTGGCAGCGGGTTTCATGAGTTTGATCGGCATTTCATTGCTGGCTTTATTCAATGTCTGGGCAGCGTTTTTCGGTACGATGGCGCTGGTGAGTTATGCTTTTTTGTACACCCCGATGAAACGTATTTCTCCGATAGCGGTGGTTATCGGTGCAGTACCCGGCGCCCTGCCGACTTTGATCGGTGCGGTTGCGGCTCAAGGAGAATTGACATTTTTAGGACTGGCGTTGTTTGCTATTCAGTTTTTCTGGCAGTTCCCACACTTTTGGTCTATTGGCTGGCTGGGATACGAAGATTATAAAAACGCCGGATATCGCCTACTCCCTACAAAGGACGGCGCATTGGACAATAATACCGGGCTGCAATCATTTTTGTACGCACTGTTTTTATTGCCAATCGGTTTGCTACCTTATTTTATAGGAGTGAGCGGCGTTGTTTCTGCAGGAATTGTATTGATATTGAGTGTAATATATGCCGGTTTAGGCTGGAATTTTTATAAACAAAACAATCGAAAAGCGGCTTTGAAAGTAATGTTTTATTCATTTTTGTATAATCCATTGGTTTTGATTGCTTTGTTTATTGATAAAATTTAATAAAAAAGATGAGTACGACGGTGGCGAGTGAATATAGAAGCAGTAAAATACATCCTAAGAAATTTGCGCTCTGGGTGGCTTGCGCGGGCATCACGATGATGTTTACGGCCTTCACGAGTGCTTATCTGGTGCGCCAATCACAGGGTAACTGGTTGGAATTTCAGTTGCCAAATGTTTTTATGGTCAGCACTGCTGCTATTTTGTTGAGTAGCCTGACCTTACATAGTTCCTACCTGGCCTTCAAGCACGGGAAAGAGCAATTGTATAAAGGTTTGCTGGTGGCAACTTTTATTTTGGGAATAGCTTTCTTAGTTTTGCAGTACCAGGGATGGCTGGCAATGCGTGACATCGGGATCGAGTTGACTACAAACCCCTCGGGGTCCTTTATTTACGTCATTTCCGGTGTGCACGCGGCACATATTCTGGGAGGTATTGCAGCGTTGATCATTGCCCTGATCCATGCTTTTGCATTGAAATATCAGGCAACTTCAACACGAAAACTGCGATTCGAATTAACATTGACCTACTGGCATTTTGTTGATTTTTTGTGGATTTATTTATTGGTTTTCTTTATTTCACAATCCTGATTCGAAAAACAAACAAACTTTAAATAATGGCGACAGTTGATACCGTAATGGAGCATGAACATGATGTCGAAGCGCAACAGGGTGATGCCTGGGATGGTGGCAGACCCCCCTTCAAAGCGAGCTACGGCAAACTGATGATGTGGTATTTCCTTTTATCGGATGCCTTTACCTTTGCAGGTTTTCTGATTGCTTACGGCGCCTTGCGCTTTAGCAGCCCGACCTGGCCTGTTCCCGATTTTGTTTTCAAAACAGATCCCTTTGGGATTCATACTCTATTCCCGAATGGAGCTCCCCTGATTTTTGTTACCTTTATGTCGTTCTTGCTGATTATCAGCTCGGTAACGATGGTTCGTGCCGTACAAGAAGGACATCGCGAAAATAAAAACGGCGTGGTTTTCTGGATGATCCTGACCATCTTTGGTGGATTGGGCTTCCTAAGCTGCCAGGCTTGGGAATGGACTAATCTGATCGCCGATGAACATATGTCTGTGACAACCAACCCTTTTGGTTCGCATGTCGTTGCCGGTGAATATCTGGAAGACGAGCACGGGCATACTTATAAAGAAGGAGAAGCACGTGAAAAATTTGAAGCTGGTGACAGCTACCTGATTCATAAGGATCATGATACTGGTGAATGGATTCAGCGTAGCTATGTAGCAACAGATGGCACGGTGCGCCGTCAGGAATTCGGACCAAAAGCTTTTGGGGCCTTGTTTTTCTTCATTACCGGGTTTCACGGATTCCACGTATTTTCCGGGGTCGCGTTTTTAACCATTATTGCGATCAACGCCGCCAGTGGCTTGTATATGCAGCGCCGCAACGGGCATGAAATGGTGGAAAAAATCGGGTTGTACTGGCACTTCGTGGATTTGGTTTGGGTGTTTGTATTCCTGGTATTCTATTTGTTGTAATATTATCAAGACATTAGACTATAGATAAATTTGTATCTAATAATCTAATTTCTAACATCTAATATCTAAAATCAAAGATAAAATGGCACATCTGAGCTACGAAGAATCTATAAAACGCGTTTATTACGGTCTGGGATTGCTGGGCGCCGTAACCATAGTGGAAGTGCTTATTTCCCTTCTCGCCAAAGGACATATTATTCCGGGAGTAGAAAAGTATGCAGCATTGCTTTATATTGCCGGTCTTATCATCATTGGTTTATCACTTTACAAAGCTTATTTCATTGTATATGAATTTATGCATATGAAGTACGAAGTAAAGGGCCTGGCATTGAGCGTGCTCTTACCCACGGTGCTCCTGATTTGGGCGATCATCGCCTTCTTTCAGGAAGGCGATTCCTGGAAAGACCGACGCGAACAGATTAAAGAAAAAAACGAGCTACCCGCTGAAACTAGCGAACCGCAAGGAATGCTTATACCAAGCGATACTTATACACTTGAAAATCTGATGTAAGTCAGAAAGGCGAGGACGAAAATCCTCGCCTTTTCCATTTAATAGAGAGGACTTTGACGTTTTCCTGACAACCTTTTACCGGTTGCAAAGTTTTAGAGTTGATAGATTAAATTTCGCAGCATGACAGCGCAGACATCGAGAAGAAATAGCACCATTGTTGTTGCAATCGCAATCCTCTTCCTTCTGCTGGTAGGACTTCCGATTGGTTCCTGGTATTATTTGAGAACAGGCCTTGAATATCGCAAAGAAGTAATGGCGGATCTGGATGATCTTGGCAAAGTTCCTTCCATTTCCCTAAAGACGTTTTCGGGCAAAACACTTGACAATCAGAATATTGCAAAAAAAATGGTCATCACCTCTTTCCTGAATTTTCAGAATAAGGAAATCACCAAGCAAAGTGGCGCCTGGCTCCAGCGTCTGCATGACCAGTTCGATGAGCGCAGTGATTTGGCATTTCTGATTCATGTAGTCGATACTTCGGCGACAAGCGAGGAAGTTGAACGCTTTGCGCAACAATATCAACTACAGGATTCGGCGCAGTGCTTTTTCCTGAAAGATAACCCGGAGGTGTTCAGGACCATTGCAACCAATGTGTATAAAATACCTTTGGAGGAAATTGATCAGCATTTTGCGCTTACGGATACCAGCGGCACGGTTCGGCAAAAATATAATATTACAAATAATAACGAAGTGAAGAGGCTCGTAGAACACACTGCTTTGCTGTTACCTAAAGGCAAGGAGCGTACTTCGACCTCAATCAAAAGAAAACAAACAGAACAATAGCATTTCACTCAAAAATGATTGTTTGAAGAACATGGAGCAAAACATTCAATTATCAAAACGGCTCGATGTGTGGGCATGGGTTATTACCGGTGCGGTTTTGTTGCTGGTGGGGCTAATGCGTCGGGTGAAAATTCCCCTGCCAGAGGGCTGGGATTTTAGTTTCCTGCCACCTTTCCACGCGAGTTTGAATGCCCTGACGGCGATCGTGCTGACCGTTGCTTTGTATTTTATCAAGCAAAAGAATGTGGTGATGCACCGTCGCATGATTTATGTAGCGATGACCTTATCGGTTATGTTTTTGCTGTCGTACGTAGCTTATCATTTTACCACGCCCGAAACCTTGTTTGGCGACGCCAACCGCGATGGAGTTGTGAGCGTGGCAGAGAAGGCAGCGTTGGGCTCTACGCGCACCGTTTATTTAGTGTTATTACTAAGTCATATTACCCTGGCGGCGTTGACTTTGCCGTTTATTTTATTTACTTTTATCAGAGCATATACAAACCAGGTTGAGCGGCACCGAAAAATGGCGCGATGGGTTTTTCCATTGTGGTTGTATGTGGCAATCACCGGTCCCATTTGTTATTTGATGCTCATGCCCTATTATTCGTAATAAGTTTAAAAACAATGTTTTATGAAAAATAAATTCTGGAAAATAGCAAGCATTGCAGCACTTGTTTTTATGTTCAATCTGGCTGCTCCACAGGTACAGGCGCAGTGCCCGATGTGTAAGATCGCCGCTGAAAGTAATTTGAAAGATGGCGGCACTGCTGGTAAGGGTCTGAATACCGGGATTTTATATATGTTGGCTACTCCTTATTTGATTGTGGGGGCTATCGGTTATGTATGGTGGAGAAATCGACGCAAGGAAAACGAAAAAGAGGAAGAATCATAAATAACTTTTGTAAGAAAACGGAAAGCCATCTCCACAGCGGGGATGGCTTTTATTTTCTGGAATTATGACGGAATAATAAAAAATGTCGGGGTAAAAAGTTCTAAAGTAAACGCAGTTGCGTTACAAAAAATTATTATTAAACCGGTAATGTTTTTTAGGATCTGGAGTTTCTTTCCACAGATTGAAAACTGGAAAGCAATAAAAAGAACCATCCGGCAATGAATAGCGTGCCTCCGAACGGCGTTATCGGTCCGATCACCCGGGTAGGAAATTGAAACGCGATATCTTTAAAGGAAAGCAGGTATAAAGAGCCAGAGAAAAACAGGGTACCAAAGAAAAAAAGCCAACCGGCTACGTCCAGATATTTAGTTTTGCGTACATATGAAAGCACACCCACCACCAGCAGTGCCAATGCATGATAAAATTGATACCGTACGCCAATTTCAAATGTAGCAAGGGCTTCGGCATTCAACATACCTTTTAAACTGTGTGAAGCAAAAGCGCCCAAAGCAACCGCGAGCATGCCCAAAATACTTCCTAATCGGAGAAACTGTTTCCTCATTTCCAAAAGTTTAGTATCATTGTGTAAATATCATTAATATTATTTCAAAGGTAATAAAAACCGGCATTTTGAATTCCAAAAAACTATTTATTCCGGCACTTATTGCATTGATTTTACTTTTGTGGGTTTGGCAGTATCTTTTTCGCTTGCCGGGCATACCCATTGATCCATTGGAGGCGGTTTCTACCAATACAAGCGTTGTCTTTTCTTTTGCCGATGGCCGGACTTTTATGCGCTCAAATCAGCATTTCAGCGCGGATAGTTTACTAAATAACTGGTTTGCCGAGGGTAATCTACAAGAGGAACAATTGACTCTGCGGCGCGTGCTGGCTGCTGTTCCGGGTTTGAAAGACCGGTCTTTCCAGCTTTTGTTTATGCTTCAAAATGCCGGCTCCGGAAATTTGACTACAAGCGCCATTGCCAACGTTCGTGGCGCCGATTTTCATATGGATTCTTTGATCACCGGGATCGCTCCGGAACGGGTGCAAGCTTCTTTTTTTCGAAATCAGCGCGTTTACAGGTTGATTCTCGGAAATGGCAGCGAGTTGTCCCTTGCAAAATACCGAAACCTCCTGCTGGTCGCGGAGTATCCTTTACTGGTGGAGGAGTCGCTCAGCCGGTTGACCAAGCCTGGTTCCAGTCTGCTTCGGGACGATGGTTTTAAACCTTTATATTACCGGCAACCGGATGGGGCAGCGTTTTCCGTATTTGTAAATCCTGGCAATTTTCCGGTTTTATTGGGTGATTGGCTGCAAAATTCCGGCAAAAACACGACTGCGCAATGGGGTAATGTAACAGAATGGTTGCGACTGGATTTCCAGCAGGAAGGTCGTTTGATTCGGTTGAATGGCGGACTTGCTCCGGCGGGAGGTGATCATCTGTGGCGTGCAATGGCGGGTCAAAGTGCAAAGATACCCCATGAAATCTGGCGTATTATTCCTGAAAATATTGCCACAGTGCAGTGGCTCAGCGTGTCCAATGCCCGGAAACTGCTGAGAAGTCGCTCCGACCGGTTCTCGCGTTATATCCTTTCCTGGATGGAAGACGAAATGGCGATGGTAGGCACTCAGTCTGACCGGTTGCTCATTTTCCATTTTACAGATGCTGAAAAGACTGAGCAGGCGCTGGCAAAGCTGGGTACCGAGGCCGGACTATTGCAATCTTATGAATATCAGACCTTTCAGGTGCGTCAGGTGATGGAGGAAAGCTTGTTTGGAGCTTTGCCGCTACCTTTTGAAATGTCGAACCCTTATTTTGTTGTACTTGAAAATTATGTGGTGTTTGCCGGATCGCGTTCCTCGCTGGAGGTCTGGATGGATGAATATATTGTAGGAAAAACGCTTGCACAAAGCCCTGATTTTCTGCGCTTATATCAAAAACTGAAGGATAAACCTGCACAACAGTTTGTGTACGCAAACCTTGTCAATCTTGCACCTCGTATCCGCGATGCACTTCGTACCGATGTGCTTTTACAAGCCGGTCAACCCGAAAAAAGCGGACAGTTTGCCTTGATTTTCAACGATCAGGGGCTTAGTTGGTCCATGGAGGGCTACTGGACGCCAAGCCTTGCTCCGGAAGCGACCAGCAAAACCAGCATTGCCTGGAAAACCCTGCTGGAATCCGATGCGATTACACCCGCGATACCGGTTGGCGTAAATCCTGCAAAACCCGAGGCTATTGCCGTTCAGGACGCTGATTTTAATTTGTATTTGCTTCATCCTCAGGGACGTATATTGTGGAAAAAGAAATTGGACGGTGCGTTGCTTTCCATCGTACATTCGATCCAGTATTATGGCGAAGGCTCCGTTTCTTTATTATGTAATACTGCTCGTAATATTTACCTCCTTGGAATGGATGGGGAGGAACAGGGGGCTTTTCCCATACCCTTACAAACCCCGGCTACCAATGGCGTTGCAGTGGTAGATTTCAACCAGAACCGCGATTACAGCTTTTTTGTGGCTTGTGCGAATGGCGCGATTTATGGGTTTGATAAACTCGGGCGCCCGTTGCTGGGCTGGAATCCGCTGCGCGGAGTGGGGGAGGTGCGACATCCATTACTACATTTTCAATATCATGGCCAGGATTATTTAGTTGTACTAAATGAGCAGGGGCGTTTTGCTGCTTATCAGCGGGACGGCAGTTACCGTATTTCCCCACGCAATTTGCCGGGGCCGTTCCCATCTGCACCGGATTTTGAGGTTTCACAACAAGATGATCGAATCGTAGCAACAGATCGAAATGGGGGTGCACATATTATCAGAATGAATGGTTTTACGTTTCGACTAGGATTGTTATCGGATGCCAAGGCACCGGTTCGCTTTGTATTTGCTGATGTTACAGGTAATGAACAGAAAGATTACCTGGCTTTGAGTGATACAGTTTTAACGGTTCATTATTATGATAATAATGATCGGTTCAATTTATTATATCGTTATTCATTTGATACCAGGCAGGACGAAATATGCGCAGTAAATATTCCGGGCAGAGATAAAGCGCTGGTGGGAGTAATTTCAAAAGAAAAAAAACAGATTCAGTTGATGTCGCCAGAGGGGCAACCCTATCCCGACTTTCCGTTAGCCGGTGATTCTCAGTTTTTTATTACAGATTTATTTGGTAATGGGCAGCAGATTCTTGTGGTTACCAGCGGAGACAGTGTATATACATATCGGATTATTTTTTAAATAAAACTATGATATTCATATATCATAACTGCCAGTCAATCGGTTCTTTTCCGTTTTGTTCTAAATAATGATTGGCTTTGGAAAAATGTTTACAACCAAAAAAAGCGCCCCCGGCGAGCGGGGAGGGGTGTGGCGCTTCCAGAACGAGATGTCTGGACTTGTCGATTAGTATATTTTTCTTTTTGGCAAAATTGCCCCAAAGCATGAATACCAGCTGTTCCCGCCCTTCAGAAAGCTTGCGTATCACGGCATCGGTAAAATTTTGCCAGCCGATTTTATGATGCGATTGTGGTTTATTGCGCTCTACGGTCAGCATCGCATTGAGCAGAAACACGCCCTGTTTTGCCCAGGGAGTGAGGTCGCCATGGTCGGGAATATGAATACCGACATCATCTTTTAGTTCCTTATAAATATTTTGCAGCGATGGTGGGATTTTCACCCCTTTGGGTACGGAAAAAGACAAACCCATCGCTTCACCCGGATTATGATAGGGATCTTGTCCGAGAATCACAACTTTCACTTCTTGGAAAGGTGTAATATTAAAAGCGTTGAAAATCAGGGAGCCAGGGGGGTAAATCGTTTTTCCGGCTTCCTTTTCTTTGCGCAAAAATGCAGCAAGATCATGGAAATAAGGCTGGGAAAATTCGTTTTGCAATACCTCTTTCCAACTCGCTTCGATTTTTACATCGCTCATTTTTTTCCGGGTTTATCAGATTTTAAGGGTTGATAGATTGAAATGGTCTCAAAATTAAAGTTTTCAAATGCAAGATAGTAAAAATCAGCGGTTGAACTGGCTCAAATTTGCGTAAGTAGTGTCTCCGACCAATTTCATCAGCGAAGCTACGAGCAGTCCCTGCCGCGTCCAGAGTAGATCATGTCCACTTTCCGGCGCGATCTGCAACTCCACAGAACACGCATTGACCAGCTTTTTCAGCGCATAATCCGCATTGGAAGGAAAGATCAATCCATCAGAACCACCTTGTAAAATAATGGTTGGAGCCACAATCCTGCCCCATAGCGGACGCATGAGTTCTAATTGCTGACGGTGCGTCAGTTTTTCATGATTGGCGACTTTAAAAGACCCCGGAATCAGCCACTCCAGTGCCCAGTGGGTTGTCGGATAAGTGATATCGTAAGTCGTTTCAGCGCCTGGTTCCAGAGACGCCGATTGCAAGAGCAAACCATCGATCAGATTCGGGTAATCCATAGCAATTCTTGCCGCCACGGTGCCGCCGTAAGACGAGCCGTGCAGAATGACCTTTCTGAAAAGTGCACGTTTTTCCTTTAAAATTGAAGCAATCAGGCGGGCTTGTTCTTTAATGGACACTTCGGGCTTGCCGTAGTTGGAGTAACCGTATCCCGGGCGGTCCACGGCCATTAATTTGGCATTGCTCAGTAAAATACTATCGGTGAGCAGGCTTTGCCAGAAAGAAATAGAGCTGGGAGCGCCATGAATAAAGACGATCAACGGTTTGGAGTCATCTCCGATTTCCACATAGCGGATGCGGCGTTGCGGCTCCTGATAGAAGTCGATGGATGCTTCCATGTGCAACGGATTTTGACGCAATTCCTGTTTGAGGGCCATATTAGTTTGCCGGAACTCCAGGAAATCATAAGCAAAAACCAGGAATCCAATGAAAGCGATTGAAAAATAAAAGCGTTTGCGGCGCAGCAGCCAGTAAAGTAAACGAGTGCCCATGGTCAATATTTTTAACAAAATTGGAACAGAACCAGCATCGGAAAAGTTGTAAGAATAAAGAAAAGAGTATTTTCAGAAATTTTCAGTTGTACTAACCAAAAAAATCTTCTAAATTTGCACTGCTTTTGAAAAAAGGCACAGCGTGATCGGCCCCGTAGCTCAGTGGATAGAGCAATTGCCTTCTAAGCAATGGGTCTCAGGTTCGAATCCTGACGGGGTCACAATCCAAAAATTAAAACCCTTTGTTGATGGTAGTTTTCAGCATGGGGTTTTAATTTGGGTCTTGCTGCATGTCCTTGAAATAGAAATTTCAAATTTTGTGCTACTTCCCCCAGGTACCCGCAAAGAGAAATTCCTTTTGCGGTTTGCGCTTGCGTTCGGCGGTTTCTGTTTGTGCGAGTTTTTCGGGTAGGTCCGCGGGATCGCCGCCATAATAACCCACCGCTATAGCCGTAGAAACATGATATCCTTCCGGAACATTAAATATTTCATGCGCTTTTTGCCAATTTACACCGGCCATATGATGCAGCCCGATGCCCATAGATTGTGCCTGCGCGGTCATATTACCCAGGGCTAAGCCCAAATCATGCAGGGCGTGAAAGTTTTCCTTCCCATGATCAAATTTTTCTTTATACGCAGCCAACATCAATAAAGGCGCATTTTTAGTCCATTTTTGATTATTTTCACTCAAAATGCTGTACATTTTTTCATACGCATCCGAGCCGCGGAAAGCATAAATAAAACGCCAGGGTTGCTCATTTCTGGAACTCGCCGCCCAGCGCACGGCTTCCATCAGGGTGTGGAAGGTGTTTTTATCAATGTCCTTTTTTGCAAAAACTCTTGGACTGTATCGCTTTTTTATAATATCTATGACCGGATATTCAGTTTTGGCTGTTTTTGCGGAAATGGTTGCGGTTGTCATTTACTTCTTTTTACATTGTTAAGTAGTCGGACAGTTTTACAGTCAACAGTCGACCGTCGAATCAATCTGACTATCAAATTCTTATAAAATATTTTATTTAAACTTAAAATTGTCTCTTTATTTACAA
>CAZGAU010000068.1:21390-26153 GCA_964523725.1 uncultured Saprospiraceae bacterium | reverse complement strand
CTCATAACTGATACGGTCATGATATTATTATTGTTAATAACACTGGCTTTTGCCAATGAAGCGATTTATCTTGATAATGCCTCTTTTGAGGGTACGCCGCAGGATGCGATGGTGCCGGTAGGCTGGTTTCCATGTGAGCGTGGCACTACGCCCGATATTTTGCCCGGGCCTTGGGGGGTGTATCAGGAAGCTTCTGAGGGTGAGACTTTTTTAGGATTGATTACGCGTGAGGACGGCAGTTTTGAAAGCATCGGACAACGCTTGAAATCCACGCTGTTCCCTGATAAATGCTATGAATTTACGCTTGATTTGGCACATTCCAATACCTACAACGGCTACAGCGGAGTAATCAAACTGCGCATTTGGGGCGGTACGGTCAAGTGTGAAAAAAGGCAGGTTTTGCTGGAAAGCAAGTTTATCGAGCATGCCGATTGGGAAACGTATAAAGTAGAATTCAGACCCGAAAAGCCGATTAACTATATCCTTATAGAAGCTTATTATAAAGATGGAAGATTTTCCCACAAGGGTAATATTCTGATAGATAATATATCAGCAATAAAAAAATGTGCAAGAGTTTGAATAATAATTTGTTATTGGTTATTTGTGGATGTGGAGTGCGAGTCTCGTGCGCCCAAAATAACCAATAACGAATCACAAAAAATTACCGTTGTTCCATCTCTTTCATTAATTCCTCGATTTCGCGCATGAGTTGATCGGACTCGCGTTTCAGCTCTTTTTTACGCTCTTCTTCGGTTTGATTAAAACTAGCCGGGGTTTCGATATCGCGCTGGAGTTCCTTGCGTTTTCGCTCTAGTTCATCCAGACGAGCCAGCAAATCTTTGTTGTTTTCAATCGTTTCGGCGTGGCCGCGCAGCCGGTCGAGCAAATTACCGATCTTGTCCGCCGCTTCATCGTATTTACCTTCGTCGAATTTCTGTTTTTCGGATCTCAGCAAGTCCCAGGTCGCTTTGCCCAGGTCGCGCACTTCTCCAAAAATTTTCTTGGATGTTTCCTTTTCGGCCTGAGTGCCAAAGAAATAATTATATACCAGGATACCAAGAACCAATAAAATTGCAAGTCTGATTAAAAATCTCATAATGTTTGATTGGGCTTTTTAATAAAATATTTGGTGGCAAGATAGCTTGCCAAACTGAATTATGCCAATTTAATCGTCCACGTCGTCTCTAGCCTAGACAAAATTTCCTTTTACTCTTAACGCTCAGCCGTTTCCAAAAATTCCAATAAGCGTACAATTCCTGTTTCTTCCCTCACGTCAATGTTTTGGGTTTTTGTTATTTCACGGACGGAGTTTTCCTTTTCCGGCAAGGCTTTCTCCAAGGCTTTTTTCCGTAGCGTCACTTTTTGAAATGGTGCATCGTCTTCTTTCAACCAATAGTGATATTCGGTTACAAACTCATCATAATTTCTACTTACCGAATAGGGTTGTTGGAAGGTCGCTTTGATCAGCAATTTCTTGGTTTCTTTGAGCAAAGTATAATCATCACCTTGATGCAACACTTCATAAAATTTAGGTTGCTCATTTTTACCACCTTCTACCTGGTACTCCGGTCGTATGACCCATTGACTTTTAATGCCTCCTGGTTCTTCAATAATCAGGCTTCGAATATTAAACGGACTAATATATCCGGTCGTGCCGTCTCTCAATTGGATGGTCATCAACTGACGAATCAAATCTACGTTCATTTTAATCTCAGCACTAAATGTATCCAACCCGTACATTTTAGCTTTTGCGGTTCGCCATTGGTCAAACAAATAGGGCGTACCCTTTGATCCTTCATAGCGTTCGTCAAATCCCAGGGCACCCGGGCCGTTGACCAGGTTCGTCATAGAACGGATATTTTGCTCCGCTTCATTCGTGTAACTGCGCGTTTGACCATTTACAATAAAAACAGAACCTACGATAAGGGAAAATAGTAGTAAAATCTTCATAATCAGATGAATTAAATCTTTGTACAAAAATTAATCATTGCTGGTGTTTTCCAGCAGACTTATCAATTGAGCTATATCTTCCTCTTGATTTAAATTAAGTTTATTTTTTTTGGTAATTGTAGATACACGATCCTCGTATCCGGCGAGTGCTTTTTCGATATTCTTACGTTTTAGAGCCACTTTTTCAAATGGCTTTCCCGGAATCTGCAACCAATAACTTTCTTGTGTCAGAAACTCATCATAACGCCGGTCAGCGGAATAAGCCCCCTGAAAATCAGCTTTTTTGAATTTTTTTTCTACCAGTTTCAGAAAAGTGAATTCGCCTTTGTGCAAGATCTCGTAAAACTTCAACCTCACACTCCTGACGCCTTCAATATCGCCTTCACGGGCTACCAAATATTGTCTGGAGGATTTTGTATCTGGGTCCAACACCTTCAAACCTTGTATATAAGAGGCGCTCATTTCTCCTGCGGTGCCATTGCGTAGCTGAACCGTCACCACTTGAGTGATTAAATCCACATTTAATTTTACCGGTGCACTGAAAGTATCCTGTTTGATAAATTTAATACTTCCTAATCGCCAGTCTTCAAACAAGAAAGGCGTACCCTGGATACCTTCATAACGGTTGTCAAAGCCGATTGCGCCTGCACCGTAAGGCGAAAGATTGCCCAGGTCTCGCAGGTTTTGCTCAGGGTCAAATGTTTGTTGGGCAGTGGCAGCAGAAAAAAACAAAATCATCAAAAATGAGAAAAATACCTTCATAGCAGCGTGTTTTTAATTTCAAGGAAATTGTTGAATAAAACTATCATGAAAAAGCCGGACGTGCAACAATTGGATGCTCAAGAATGACATTTTAGGATGCTTTGGCGGCTGGTTATAATTCTTTTTACCCGATTCTCAGCATCAGACGTTCCTTTTTGCACCGAATTTGTCTAATTTCGCAACTTAATTTAAAAAATGACGGGCTTCCTTCCCGGGAAGGAACTTTTTGTCACGAAAATTACTAATTATTTAAAACCTTTTTCAAAAAGCATCAGGAATACTATGGAATACAATCCCCGTGATATTGAGAAAAAGTGGAAAAAGTTTTGGGACGACCATCATATTTATAAAGTCGATAATAAAAGCGATAAGCCCAAATATTATGTGCTGGACATGTTCCCGTATCCTTCGGGCGCGGGCTTGCACGTAGGGCACCCGCTGGGCTACATCGCCACTGATATTTTCTCGCGGTACAAACGCCTGAAAGGCTTTAACGTGCTGCACCCGATGGGCTATGACTCTTTTGGCTTGCCAGCCGAGCAATACGCGATCAGTACCGGCCAACATCCTGCGATTACCACCGAAAATAATATTAATACCTTCCGCCGGCAGCTGGAAAATCTGGGCTTCAGCTATGACTGGAGCCGCGAAGTGCGCACTTCCGATCCGAAATTTTACAAATGGACGCAATGGATTTTTATGCAGTTGTTCAATCATTATTATGATAATGATCTTGACAAAGCTGCTCCGATCAGTGATTTGGTAGTACGTTTTGCCAATAAGGGCAACGCCAAAATAAATGCAGTTTGTGACGAGGATACGCCTAAATTTACCGCTGCGGAATGGAACGCCATGAGCGAAAAAGAGCAGCAATTGATGCTGTTGAAATATCGCCTGACTTTCCCGGAAGAATCTTATGTCAACTGGTGCCCGGCGCTGGGTACAGTGTTGTCGAACGACGAAGTGAAAGACGGTGTGAGCGAGCGCGGCGGTTATCCGGTGGAGCGTAAGTTGATGAAACAGTGGGCTATGCGTATTACCGCTTATGCAGATCGCTTGCTGGAAGGTTTGAAAACGATTGACTGGCCCGAATCGATCAAGGATCAGCAAACCAACTGGATCGGGCGCTCGCAGGGTGCTTCGGTGCGGTTTGAGGTAGAAGGGCATCCCGATAAGAAGATCGAAGTGTTTACCACTCGCGTGGATACGATTTATGGGGCAACCTTTATGGTGCTGGCGCCGGAACATGATTTTGTGGCCGACCTGACCACCGATGCACAACGCGAAGAAATTGAAAAATACCAGAAATGGGCGGCTTCCCGCTCAGAAGTGGAGCGCATGGCGGAGGTGAAAAAAGTAACTGGCGCATTTACAGGAAGTTATGCGATCAATCCATTTAATAATGAAAAAATTCCGATTTGGATCGCGGATTACGTGTTGGCGGGCTACGGTACCGGCGCGGTAATGGCGGTCCCTTCGGGCGACCAGCGCGACTGGAATTTCGCGACGCATTTTAATCTGCCGATCGTGCCTATCCTGGATGCCCAGCAAAATCTGGAGGAAGCCGCCGATCCGACCAAAGAAGGTCGTTATATCAATTCCGGCATGATCGACGGAATGACTTACGATGAGGCAATCCCCGTTTTAATTAACTGGCTGGAAGAGAAGGAAATAGGTAAGGGGAAAATTCAGTATCGATTGCGCAACGCCGTATTCAGCCGCCAGCGCTACTGGGGCGAGCCGGTGCCCGCGTACTGGAAAGACGACGTGCCGTATTTGATTGACGAATCCGAATTGCCCCTGGTCTTGCCGCAGGTGGACAAATATTTGCCAACCGAAACCGGCGAACCGCCGCTGGGCCGCGCCGAAGACTGGAAATATAAAGGAAAATACCAATATGAATTGAGCACCATGCCCGGCTGGGCTGGCTCTTCCTGGTATTTCTATCGCTACATGGATCCCGATAATGACCAGGAGTTTTGCAGCCCCGAAGCGGTGAACTACTGGCAGCAGGTGGACTTGTACCTGGGCGGCTCCGAACACGCGGTGGG
>CAZGAU010000068.1:0-21290 GCA_964523725.1 uncultured Saprospiraceae bacterium | reverse complement strand
CCCGACGATATGGTGGACAAATACGGCGCCGATTGTTTCCGCATGTACGAGATGTTTCTGGGACCAATTGAGCAGGCGAAACCCTGGAATACTTCGGGTATCGATGGCGTGAGCCGCTTTTTGCGTAAGTTTTGGGGCTTGTTTTTTGATAAAAATGAGCAATTCAGTGTCAGCGAAGAAGCGCCGACCAAGAAAGAACTGAAAACATTACATGCCGCGATTAAAAAAGTAAATGAAGACATCGAGCGTTTCTCATTCAACACCTGCGTGAGCGCTTTTATGGTGGCTACCAACGAGTTGAAAGACCTGAAATGCAACAAACGCGCCATTCTGGAGCCGCTGGTGATCTTGCTCGCGCCGTTCGCGCCGCATTTCGCAGAGGAATTGTGGCACCGTTTGGGCAACGAAGGCAGTATTCACAAGGAAGGTAAGTATCCAATCCACAACGACGAATACCTGAAGGAGGATGAAATCACTTACCCGGTGAGCATTAATGGTAAAGTGCGCGCTACCGTGACTTTCCCGGCCGATGCGACCAAGGATCAGCTGGAGAAAGCGGCTGTGGAACTGGAAGCCATTCAGAAATGGATCGATGGTCAAAATATTAAAAAAGTGATCGTCGTGCCGGGCAGAATGATCAACCTGGTAGTCGGATAATAGCATTTTGTAATTTATAACCTAATGATAGACAAGGGTATGAAGCAATTGCTTTGTGCCCTTTCCTTATTTTTTGTAGCCGTAAATCCCGGATATTTTCCGGCATGCAAAGTTTTTCCTACCTTGACATTTCATTCTGATACAGTAAGCGCACAAGGTGTATGCCGACATTCCATATTCATATTCGCGGGCAGGTGCAGGGAGTGGGCTTTCGCCCTTATGTATTCAGGCTGGCGGAGCAGTTTGAACTAACGGGCTGGGTCAATAATGCCCCGGACGGTGTGCATGTGGTGTTTAATGCGGATGCGGAGAAAGCCACTCAATTTTATGCGCATTTACTTCGCGAAGCACCAGTATTATCAAGGGTCGTAGCGCATAAAATGCAGGAAATAGCTCCTCAGGATTTCAACTCTTTTCAAATTATTTCAAGCGATGAGCAAACTGAGGCAAATCTGCTGCTGACGCCGGATTTTGCGCTGTGTGAGGATTGCCGCCGGGAATTGTACGAACCCTCCGACCGCCGTTGGCAGTACCCTTTTATCACCTGCACCAATTGCGGACCGCGCTTTTCGATCGTGCAAAAACTGCCTTATGACCGCGAGCGCACCACGATGAAGGATTTTATAATGTGTCCGGATTGTCAGGCAGAATATGAGGAAGTGCGGGATCGGCGTTACTTTTCACAAACCAATTCCTGTCCGGCTTGTGGAATTTCATTGCAATTATATGATGTCAATGGTAATGTTCTAGCCAATCCATTGAAAACTGCGGTTCAATTATTACAAAAAGGTAAAATTGGTGCGATTAAAGGCATCGGCGGTTACTTGCTGATGTGCGATGCCACAAATGCCGAGGCTATTCAACGCTTGCGCGAACGCAAGCACCGTCCGACCAAGCCTCTGGCTTTATTATATCCGGATGTAAAAACTTTGGAATATGATGTCGAATTACGCGAATCTGAAATAGAATTACTACAAAGTCCGGCCGCGCCGATTGTATTATTACATTTAAAAGACCATATTTCCAGTGGTATTCAACTAGAATTAATTGCGCCCGGTTTGCGTCAGATCGGAGCGATGCTGCCTTATACGCCTTTATTTGAACTGATTGTGAGTGCAGCCGGCAAGCCTTTAGTCGCCACGAGCGGCAATGTGAGCGGTTCTCCGGTCATTTTTCAGGACGATAAAGCGATGGAAGAATTATCGAAAATCGCGGATTTTATACTGGCAAATAATCGGGAAATCGTGCTGCCGCAGGATGATTCGGTGGTGCGTATCAGTTCGCAAGCGCAACAACCCATTGTGATCCGTCGTTCGCGGGGGCTGGCGCCGTCCTTGCTGAATGAAGTGATTGCCCGGCGATTTTCGGACCAAACGCCCTCTGTGTTGGCGATGGGGGCTGATCTGAAAAGTACTTTTGGCATGTCGCACCGTAGCAATGTGTACGTCAGCCAGTTTTTAGGCGATCTGGACAGTTTTGAATCGCAGCAGAGCTTTGAGCATACCTTGCAATATTTTTTGCAATTGTTTGATAATCAGCCAAAAAGTGTGATTGTTGACAAACATCCGGCGTATTTTTCCACGCAATTGGGCGAACGCCTGGCCGCGGAGTGGTCGGTGCCGGTTTCGAAAGTTCAACATCATAAAGCCCACGCGCTGGCTGTGTTGGGAGAACATAATTTACTGGACTCCGAAGAGCCTGTTTTAAACGTTATCTGGGATGGCACGGGCTATGGCGACGACGGTCAGGTGTGGGGCGGCGAATTTTTTTTATACCAACATCATGAATTTTCGCGTGCTTATTATTTTGATTATTTCCCATTTGTTTTAGGGGATAAAATGCCCCGGGAGCCCAGGATTTCTGCGCTTTGTCTGACTCATGGATTGCCCGGGCAGGCAGAATTTTTAGCTTCAAAATTTACCAGCACAGAGTGGAATTTATATCATAAAATGCTTGGTCAGCATGATGGTTTGCATTCCTCCAGCGTGGGGCGCCTGTTCGACGGGGTAGCGTCCCTGCTTGGTTTGGCGGATAAAGTGAGCTACGAAGGCGAAGCGGCTATGCAACTCGAAGCGCTGGCAAAATCATGGTTTCAGCGAAATGGACTACAAATAAAGGACGATTATATCATAGAAAGCGAATTTCATGATGTGATTCCTGTAAATAAATTAATTCAGCAATTATTGCAAGATTTGCGAAAAAATAAGCCAAAAGATTATATTTCAGCGAAATTTCATGTGTATTTAGTTGATATTATTAGAAATGTGGCACAGGGCATCGGTTGCCGGAAGCTGGCTTTCAGCGGCGGCGTATTTCAGAATGAATTGTTGATTGATTTATTGATCCATCATTTGCAGGGGCGCTATGATTTATATTTTCATCGGCAATTATCACCGAATGATGAGTCGGTGTCTTTCGGACAGCTTATATCGAGCGTACTTATTCCGATATGAGGAATTCATTTATTTATTTTCCAAAGGAATCCAATTCTGTATTCACATCTTGCAAATGCTATTTTGGCTGCCATTGGCAAAAATCCCTATCTTCTGAATTTCAACCCTGTGGCAGATTATGTTATTTTTACGCAATTAATTTGCTTGCAAAAGCAAATATCATATTTTGCTCTTGTTGAAAAAATATTAGAAAAACACCTTAGTTCCCTTAAACTGCACTTTATGAAAAAACGGCTGACGTGCGCAACCATTGTGCTTTGTTGCCTGACCATATTCAACCGTACATTTGCACAGAACGCTACACTGTCTAATCCGTCGGCCTGTGGGTTGGGGCTCCCGATTAGTGATAATAACTGTCCGGATGGCGGGGTTTTTTATCAACCCGATCAGTTTGCCATCAATGTTTCCGGTGCACCCGGCACGGTTTTGGGTACCAATGTTTACCTGAAAGAAGTTCGGCTCATTATTCAGCACCCCTGGACCGGTGACTTGGATATCAGCCTGAAATCGCCAAGTGGAAAAACTGCGAAACTCTCCTTTGACAATGGCGGTGGCGATGACAACTACGGAAATGCAGCAGTCGGGTGCGGTGGGTATATGACGCTTTCAGTGGCGGCTTGCAAGTCTATTTCACAAGGTCAGGCGCCGTTTCTGGATGGGATTTTTCAACCCGAGGAAAGCTTTTTCCTTTTCAACGATGGAATGACCAATCCCAATGGGCAATGGATATTACAAATTTGCGACGATGCGGCGGATGATGTCGGAACGCTGGAATATGTGCACCTGGTGTTTGAATCTACTTCCTGTTTGCCTATTACCAATGTGAACATTTTGAACGTGGATACCACAACGGTTCGGCTCAACTGGACGCCCGATGATTGCACACCGGTGATCGTGGAATATGGGCCGCCTGGCTTCGTGCCAGGCACAGATGAAAATCCGGGAGAGGGAACGCTGGCCTTTGCCAATTCCTGTGCTCCTTATAATTTGCAAGACTTACAGCCCGATACGGAATATGAAATTTATATCCGTCGCCGTTGTGTAATCAGTTCTACTTTTTCAGAAAATTCCTGCCCGATAACGGTGCGAACAGGTTGCCAGCCACCGCCTCGAACGATTGTGGAATCCTTCAACGGTTATGCTAATTGTACGCCGGGATGCGGAGTTGCTTGTGATTTCCCCGGAATTTGGCAGAACACCAAAAGCGGTGACGGCTTTGATTGGATTGTGTATCAAGGAAGTACGCCTACGGTTGGGACCGGACCTTCCAACGATGTGAATGGTGGTAACAGCAAATATGTTTATCTGGAAGCCTCCGGTTCGGCATGTAATAACGGAAGATTTGCTTATTTGCTATCCAATTGCATTCGTATTGACAAACAAGGTGCGGATGATTGCCATATGTCGTTTAATTACCATATGTGGGGTACGAATATCGGGGCGCTACGCTTGCAGGCTTCGGTTGATGGCGGAGCCAACTGGATCACCATGTGGGAAAAATCCGGTGACCAGGGGAACCAATGGCACAAGGTATATTTGTCATTGAACCAGTTTGCCGATGATGAGATCGTGCGTTTTCGCTTTGTGGGGGTCGGTGGAAATGGCTCTAAAGGAGATATAGCGCTGGATCACATTGTTTTTTTTGGTTCCCAAGATTTGGGTGTGCCGGACGCGCCGTTTTATGCCGATGCCGACGGCGATGGGTATGGAAATCCCAATGTATTCATTCTCAGTTGTTTGAATGAGGTTCCGCCCGGTTATACACTTCAGGCAGGTGATTGTAATGATAACAATCCGAACGTTAATCCTGCTGCAGTGGAAATTCCCTGCGATGGTATCGACAACAACTGCAATGGGAATGCTGATGAAAACCTCTTGCCGCCGCCCGTGGTGACCAATGATACCATTTGCTCTGGTGAAGTGGCGATTGTTTGTGCGACTCCCAGTGCGGGGCGCCCGATTTTCTGGTACACTTCACCCGATGGCAGCGATATTGTGGGCGCGGGGACCTGCTTTTTCCCGAATTTACCTTTGAATAATTCCCCGGTGCCGGTCGTGCATAAATTTTATGCGCAAGAGACCGATTTTGTCTGTGGTTCTGTCTCGAGAGCTGAAGCGATTATTATTGTCAATCCCAATCCGGATATCAGCTATACGACGACCCCCGAAGTTTGCCCCGGCGAAGCCTTTGATCTGACAAGTCTTCAGATAGAAGATGCTAATTTTACGGGGGCTTCCATTACATTTCACTCAGCTTCACCCGCAAATGATACAAATTTACTGGCTTCTACTATGGTGAGTCCCACTCAAACGACTACTTATTTTTATTTGGCGAAAACTCCGGAAGGCTGTACCGATGAACAAAGTGTGAGCGTTTTTGCAAAACCTGCGCCGAATTTGGCTTTTGTGCCTGCAAAAACTTTTTCACTTTGTGTGGATAATACTGAACAAGTGATTGTCAATGCTTCGGGGGGCGGCGGAAGTTACACCTACTTCTGGAATACCGGAGAAGTGGATACGGATATCATTGTAAATTCAGGAAACATTGCAAATGCTATAAATTCTTACGGCGTTACCGTAACGGGCGGAAATGGCTGTATTACAACTGATAGTGTAATAGTGATCACCACCAATAGTATAGATTCGGTGCGCGTTGTCACTCAGGGGGTTGCATCTTGTTCGAACAACACTGGAAGTATTACCGTCACGCCGCTTGCCGGACAAAGTCCCTTTCGTTACGCCTGGAGCAGTGCCAATGGCGTCTCCGGGAGCATCGATGGGATCGTTGGCGCCTACACGATCAATAATTTGCCGCAAGGCGCCTATCGAATAACTATCACTGATAATTCGACCGAGGCCTGCGAGTTTTTCCTGCGAAATGTATTTGTCGATGGACCTGCCGCGACTGTGCGGCGGACCGACGTTCGGGATGTGACCTGTGCCGGCGCTTCCGATGGTAGTATCACCTTGAATGTGACGGGGGTAACGCCTCAATATTCCTGGAGTACAGGCGCAACCACTTCGGCGATTCAGAACCTGCCCGGAGGAAGGTATTCCGTTACTATCACCGACGGGCAATGCGAAACCGTACTGGAGGATATTGTCGTTCGCGAACCAGAGGTTTTAAAAATTGTATCAAATCTTACCTCGCCTACTTGCGCAGCATCGAACGATGGAGTAATAGACCTCAATGTTTTTGGTGGTACAAAAAATTACAATTTTCTTTGGAGTAATGGCTCCCGACGGGAGGATTTGGAAGATTTGACTGCCGGAACTTATTCATTGACCCTGACAGATGCCAGGAATTGTCAACTAGTCGAAACGATTCAATTACAAGCGCCTGCACCACTAACTATTGCAGTGGATTCCTCCCGAAATGTGAGGTGCTCTGGTGGGGAGGATGGTTTTTTGAAAGTGCAGGTAAATGGCGGAACGCCACCCTATCGATATAATTGGAATACGGGAAGTGTTTCGCCGGTGTTAGCCAATTTGTCAACCGGAAGCTATACAGTGACGGTGACGGATTTCAATGGTTGTCAGCAAGTTAGGAGTTTTAGTATTGCTCAGCCAACATTCCTGCAATTGGGCATTGCCAATCAGGTGAATCCTCAGTGTATCGGCGACAATACAGGCTTGCTGGAAGCTGGCGCTGCCGGGGGCACGGCTCCTTATACTTTCGAATGGAATACCGGTACGATTGGTTCGACGATTACTAATTTAGGGGTCGGTGAATATACCGTCACCCTGACGGATGCTAATGGTTGTGCTGGTGGCGAGCTCACCGTTGATCTTACCGCCTCCTCGCCGATTAATGTTGCAGTTACGGTTAGTAGCCCTGAGTGTATTGGTCGTACTGATGGCAGTATCAATTTACAACCAACTGGTTCAGCTCCTTTTACCTATAATTGGAATAGAGGTGATGTTTCTCAGCGCCTCAATAATGTGGGTGTCGGCACATATGCTGTTACTGTAGAAGATAATCAGGGTTGCCTTTTTGATACCACGATCACGGTAAACGCAGTGCAGGTTTTTGATCTGAATATCAGCCCGTTCCAGCCAAGTTGTTTTCAAAGTACCGATGGCGCCATAGAAGTAAACTTTTTCAGCGCGGGTACGCCCCCTGTGAATTATACCTGGAGTAACGGTGCTATCACCCAGGATTTGATGGGGCTTACAGATGGAGACTACGTGCTTTCGCTGACCGATTCCCGAGGTTGTACTTTTGTGTCAGATACGATCGAAATTGTGAATCCGGAGCCTTTAAGACTAAATATTGAAACGCTGGGACAGATTACTTGTGCCGGCGATTCTACCGGTTTTATTGAAGTGGAAGTGCAAGGCGGCGTTGCACCGTATGATTTTGACTGGGTAGGAACGGGGGAGACTACTGAAGATATTTTTAACCTTTCTGCCGGTGAATACCGCCTGGTGGTGCTGGATGCCAATCAATGCCCGATTGATACGACCTTTAAACTCAATGAACCCGCCAAATTGATTACGGAAATTGAGATTGAGGTGAGCGATGATTGCGACGAACAGTTTTCTAATGAAATCAGAGCTGTGACCAAAGGTGGCGTGGCGCCGTACCAATATTTTTGGAGCAATGGCGCTGAAGAATCTGTTTTGTATAATGTATTACCTGGTGAGTATCAGCTATTTGTGGAAGATGCCAATGCTTGTAGTGAGGTTATCCCCTCGATTAAAATGCGTGAAGCCGGGGTGGCTTTAACGATTGATACTTTTTTTGTGAAAAATGTCACTTGTTTTGGTGCGAACGACGGCGAAATGACCGTGCGGGTGGCCGGTGGCACTGCGCCTTTCCGCTTTCATTTCAGTAACAGTGTGATTTACAATTCTAGCGAAAGAGAAATTACGGTTAAGGGCTTGCCACCCAATTCTGGTTACAATGTGACGATCACCGATCTGGGCAGTTCCTGCGTGGTTGTATCTCCGAAAAAGAAAATTGATGGTTCCCTGCCGCTCTCTTTTCTTTTTGAAAGAGTAAATGACCCCAATTGCTTTAGCAGCGCAGATGGTGCGATTTTCGCCTTAACCTCCGGAGGCACCGGGCCTTATACTTATCAATGGTACAATCAAAACGGCACGCTGGTAGGTACCAATGAAGACCTGCGGGGCATTCCAAACGGCACCTATACGGGCATTGTAACCGACGCTTATGGCTGCCAGGATACAATTTTGGAACAGGAACTCTTCAATAACAACGAAATTATCCGGTTTGCCAATCCGCCGGTAGTGCAAGATGTAAACTGCTTTGGCGAGCGCTCTGGCTCGATCAATATCACGCTTCAGGGCGGCGCTCCTCCATTTGATTTCAGATGGAGCAACAACCGAACCACCGAAGATATTTCCGGGCTGGCGCCAGGGGCCTATACACTAACCGTCACAGATTCAGATACTTGTCGAGTTATTTTCCCTCCTGTGGTCGTGAATGGTCCTGATTCCGATATTTCTATAACCGGCAAAGTGAGCGACGTTTTGTGTTATGGTGATACCTCGGGTTCCATTGAGGTGTTGGTGGCCGGTGGCAAAAGACCCTATGATTTTGTTTGGGAATACCGGGGTCGCGTATTTGTGGAAGATACTTCCAATCTAACCGGACTTCGGGCGGGTCTTTACACCCTGTCGGTGCGCGATTTCAATATGTGCGTAAAAACTGCCATGTTTGAAGTCAAGGAACCTCCAAAACTGGCGGTAGATATAGGTTTGGGTTCAGGAAATATTGCCTCAGCGATCGTTTCCGGGGGCATGCCAGGATATCAATATCTCTGGAGTACGGGAGGAACTACTCGGGAAATTACTATTCCGGATAATGGTAATTACAGCCTGACGGTAACCGATATGAATAATTGCACAGCTACCACTGATTCATTATTGGTTTCGGATGAAGAAGCGCTGGTTTCCAATGCCGTCAAGATTTACCCGAACCCGAGCACAGGAATATTTTGGATGGAAATCGATTTGCCCGTAGCTGCTGAGCTTCAACTGGAAATTTGGAACGTGCTGGGACAAAGGGTGGAGATGCAACACCTGGGATTTTTACAAAAAACTCAATCATCGCTTGATTTGCATCTGAAACCGCCGGGATTATATTGGTTGAATCTTTATACCAATGGGCAGATTGCCTACACTGGGAAATTATTATTACAAAAAGAATAAATAATGAGCATAAAGACTGAAAATCAATAGCTTATCGGGCAATTTTATTATTGATTATGCTCAGTCCTTATGCCATGACTGAAGTGATTAGTCAATCGGCAACTCTCCGCGTTTTGCCGCTTTCTTCAAATTTTTATCAGCAAAAATCACGATTTCCACCCGGCGATTCTGCTGCCTGCCTTCCACGGTGTTATTATCTGCAATGGGTCTGTTTTCGCCCATGCCGACAACGGTGAACCGCATACTGGAAACACCTTCCCTAACTAATTGGTTATAAACTGATTTAGCTCGATTTTCGGAGAGCGTTTGATTGTATTCCTCTGTTCCGCGATCATCGGTATGCCCTTCCACCAGGATTCCTGTATCTTCGTATTTGTTTAGGATTTTAGTTAGTTCTACGAGATTTTCACGAATTTCAGGCCGCAATTGGTAGGAGCCTACGTCAAATAACATACCAGAATCAAAGGTCAGCAAAATGCTTTCTTTGATGCGCTGTACCAGCACTCCCTCCAGGCGCTGTTGAATTTCTTCAGCTTGCCGATCCATATATTGATTTATTAAAGTTCCGGCTTCACCGCCTATTTCCGTTTCCAGTGCTGCACTTCTCACCGAAAGATTGGATCCACAAGCAGATAAAAGTAAAATAAGGATCGTTGAAAACATAAATAAGAAGCAAAAGTGGAATTTCGTTTTCATACGTTTTTTAAATTTTTACCAAGAAAGCGATTGAATTTGAAAATAAATTTTGCGGGGCAAAGTTTAAAAAAAACGCCCATTCTTTCGATGGGCGCCGTGCTAAAATATACTTAAAATACCTTAAAAATCTCGCTTATGCTCTGATCATTCAATTATTTTGAAGGTGGTTCGACGATTTTGCTGATGCTCTTCTTCCGTACATCTTGCGCAGACACAGTTTACTTCCGGCTGCCCTTCACCGTATCCCTTTGCAGACAGGCGCGATGCGTCGATGCCTTTGGAAATCAGATAATCAACTGCGGATTGGGCTCGTTTCTGCGAAAGTTCTTCATTGTAATTATCGTTACCCCGGCAGTCGGTGTGCGAGGAAAGCTGAATTCGGATGTCCGGATTTAGTTTGAGGTTCTCCGCTAGTGCGTCCAGGGTTGGTTTTGCATCGTTTCGAATATCCCATTTATCAAAATCATAATAAATATTTTCGAGACGGATTTCTTTATCAAGGAAAATCTTATCCAGAACAATCTCAACCTCAAATCTTTGCACCGGATTATTCGGATCCTTTCCAATGCCTTTAGTGGTAAATTTTGCCACATTCTTAAGATAATTTTCGCGCGAAGCAAGGAAGTTATAATCCGTGTTTTCGGTCAGTTCGATGGTGACGGGGTCTTCGCCTTGCGTAGTGAAAGTTTTACCTTCTTTTCCAGCCTGCATCTCGATAGTAGCTTCTGTCAAAGGCTTCCGGCCCAGCACCTTGCTGTTGGGGTTAGTTGGGTCTGCGTAGATTTTTTCCAAAACATATACATCGAGCAGCATTTTGGCTTCTACCGGTTTTTCAACTTCGGGTACCTGCACCACCGGCTTTGGCGGCGGCACTATTTTTTCAAAACGATAAATGTCATCATTACCTAAACCGTCCAGACGATTAGAGGTGAAATATCCGGTTTGTAAAATTTCGTTATTTGTTTTAGTTTGATAATCAATAATAAACCCGAAATCATCGCCTCCGGAATTGATTGGAGGCATCAGATTAAATGGAGGAGCCCAGTTGCCGTTGCCCATTTTATAGGTGCGGAAAATGTCCAGCCCACCCATGCCCGTATGAAAATCGGACGAAAAATAGAGCGTATCGCCATCCACGTAAGGAAATTTTTCATTGCCAATGGAATTGACGCTGCGGCCCAGCAATTGTGGGATGTCCCAGCCATCCAGGGTGCGTTCCGACACGTAAATATCGTATCCGCCCCAGCCATCGGGATGATTGCAGGCAAAATAAAGTTCTTTTCCGTCAGCAGAAATGCTTGGATGACCATAATTGACTCCGTCTTGTACAAAATCGAGTACTCTCGGGGCGGACCAGGCGCCACCTTCCCACTCGCTGACCATGATTTTGCAAAATGCGTCTTCTTTTTTGCCACCAAAGCAACGGGTAAAATACATTTCGGTATAATTCTTATTGAACACCGCAGTGCCCTCGTTATCTGTGGTATTTAACTGGTTATCAAATGGTTTTACGTTTTTAGAATCCAAATCCACGAGAAACAAATCGGAGAATTTATTTCCGGTCCAGTTGTAGGTTTCGTCACCGGTGCTGGTGCTGCGGTCGGACGTGAAAACCATTTGGTTGTCTTTGTAAAAAATAGGCGCATACTCGGCGTCTTTGGTATTAAACTCCGCCGGTTCCACCCGATAGGCTGCGTAGGGAAGCGACTCTTTCCAGCCCAGGGCAACTTCGCAGGCATTAATTTCGCGGCGATATTCGTAAGGACTGCCAATTTCTATACCCAATTCCTTAAAAGCCTGCGCGGCTTCCTTGTAGCGTTCGGCTTGCTTGAGGGCATAGGCTTTTTCCTTGAGTGCATCTACGCCGGCCTGATTATCATAAGCGATTTGATACCAGCGTATAGATTCTTCATTTTTATTTAGTGCATTATAAGATTCACCGATTAGGTAAGCCAGTTTGCCACGTTCCACGCGGGTTTTGGCTTTATCATATTCTTTTTGCAACATTTTAACTGCTACTGCATATTGCTTACGTTCGTACGCAGTTTTGCCGTCGCGGATTTTCTGAGTGTAAGAACACGCTGTTGCTAAGATTCCCAATACGAGAAGGGGTAGAAGATAACGCCTCATAGAATGCCAGTTTTGCAATGAATTTACAATAAAAAACGCAGTTGTAAAACAGTTTGTTGCACCTTGACGTAGAAGTGACAATTATTGAAAGGTGAAAGGCATAGGGAGAGGCGCTTCCAGCAAAATTTGATCACTCGTCAGAGGATCCCTTAAGCGTAGTTTCCAAGCGTGCAGTGCAATTGCTTCGGGCTGATAGGGCAGGGCAGCGCCGTACTTGCTATCGCCGAGGATAGGGCAGCCGATGGCAGCGAGCTGAGCCCGGATTTGATGGAATTTGCCGGTGTGCAACTGAATTTCCAGAATAATACCCGCGTCGTTTTTTCCGACAATCTTATAATCCAAGCGGCATTCAGCAGCACCTTTGACCGGTTTATCCAATACAATCGCTTTTTTCGCTGCCTGATCCTTGCGTAGCCAATGGGTGAGCGTTCCGTGTTCTTTCTGGGGCGCATTTTCCACTAATGCCAGGTAGATTTTTTGCACCTGTCTTTCGCGGAATTGTTCGTTGAGGTCTTTCAGCGCGGCTTTCCTTTTGGCCAGAAGCAGGGTGCCGCTTACCGAGCGGTCAAGCCGGTGAATGATGCCGACGAAGGGCTTTTTTTCTTGGTTAGAAATATAATACTGTGCCCAATCCTCTACTGAGGGAAAGTGAGGAGCGTGTTCCACGACAAGTCCGGCGGGTTTGTTGATTGCCAGCAGCCATTTTGATTCGTATAAAATCGGAATTTCCATGCCTAAAAATAAAAAACTCCTCCCCGGACTTGCCAGGAAGGAGTTGTGTTTTTTACTGATTTTTTTCTCAGCGTAATATTTATGCTTTTGTAGCAGCCTTCGAGAAGGTCTTTTTCTTTACCTCGGTTTTGCCCTTGATGTCAGTAATTAAGTCAACCACCAGTGCCGAAGCTACGAACACAGATGAATAAGTACCGAAGAAGATACCCACCATCAACGCAAAGGCAAAGCCTTTCAGCGTAGCACCACCAAATACCAGCAACACGATAACCACGATCAACGTCGTACCGGAAGTAATGATGGTACGGCTCAGGGTATTGTTAATTGCCAGGTTGAAGACTTCTTCTTTCGGGCGGCCTGTATAAATACTGCTGAATTCACGGATACGGTCAAACACGATCACGGTATCGTTTACCGAATAACCGATCACGGTCAGAATCGCTGCCACAAATGCCTGGTCAATTTCCATTGAGAACGGCATGAAATTGTACAACAGCGAGAACATACCAACCGTAATAATTGCGTCGTGAAGTAGGGCAACCACCGCACCCAAGCTGAATTTCCACTGGCTGAAACGAATCGCCAGATAAAGGAAAATCACCAACAGCGCGAATGTGCCGGCGTAGAATGAGCTATCGCGAATATCATCCGCAACGGTAGGACCTACACGGCTGGAGCTGGTGATGTGCGTACCCGGAGATTCCGTTTGCTTGAATTGGTCATAATTGAGATTGCCACCGACAATGCCATTGATACCTTCGTGCAGCTTTGCCGTCACGCGTTCCTGTACATCGTCATCAGTGTCATCGACCAGATATTCCGTTGTAATATTAAATGTATTTTCGGTATCAACCACCTTTACTACAGGTGTAGAACCGAATGTGGTAGTCAGCTCATCACGCAATTGCTGGGCAGTAACATTCACACTTTGTTCGAATTGAACATTGTACGAAAAACCACCTTTGAAATCCACGCTAAGGTCAAATCCTCTCACAAAGAATGAGCCAATGCTCAGCAGCAGCAATGCGCCGGAGAACATATAGCCGTATTTGCGATATTTCATCCAGTCGATGTTGACATTTGCCATCACGTTTTGGGAGAATCTATTCCAGTAACGCATGGTTTTGCCGCGCGTAGTCGTCCACCAATCAATCATCAAACGGCTCAACAATACAGCTGTAAACAACGAACAGAGGATACCGATGATCAACACGACTGCGAAGCCCTTGATCGGACCCAAGCCGAAGTAGGCAAGTACGAGCGCCGTCAGAATCGTCGTTACGTTACCGTCGATGATCGCCGAGTAAGAGTTTTTGAAACCGTCTGAAATGGCGGTCAGCAATGTCTTTCCTGCTCTCAATTCTTCGCGGATACGCTCGTAGATGATTACGTTGGCATCCACCGCCATACCCATCGTTAGCACAATACCGGCAATACCTGGCAAGGTCAGTACCGTACCGTAAGATGCCAGTACACCGAAGATGAAGAACAGGTTGGCAAACAAAGCAATTACAGAAACAATACCACCACCTACATAGTAAATAATCATGAATACCAGCAGCAAAGCGAAAGCAATGGTCACCGCATTTAAACTCTTGGTAATGTTATCTTTACCCAGAGACGGTCCAATAATGTTTTCACTAATGATGCGCGTTTCCGCAGGAAGTTTACCAATCTGTAGGATGTTCGAAAAGTCTTGCGCTTCCTGGATAGTATAGTTACCGGCGATTTGAGAGTCACCGCTTGGAATTGGCTCGTTTACGCGCGGAGCAGAAACGACCTCATTATCCAGCACAATTGCGATTTCGCGGTTGTTATCTTGCGCCGCTTTGGTGGTCATTTGGCCCCAAACCTTGGCGCCGGTATTGTCCATTTTCAGCGATACGCTCACTGCTCCGGTCACCGGGTCGGTGCTCGGGCGGGCATCGGTTACACGCTCTCCTGATAATAATGATTGGTCAGAACCACGCTCCAGACGAATGGCGTACAATTCATACTGATCGGTTTTTTCTCCGGTTTGGAAATCCACAAATGGATCTTTCGACCAGCGGAATACGAGATCACGTGGGAACAATTCCTTGATTTCCGGGCGACGCAGCAAAGAATCAAGAATATAACCACGCTGGTTCTTCTTCGCAGTACCCATTACTGCCAAACCATTTGCACCGGTTGCGTTCAGGTTGAATACGTCGAACAACGGACCCTGATTGAAATTAGTCGGAGCGAAGATCGTATCGTATCTTTCAATATTTGCAGTATCTTGATTTCCAAGAGAGTCTGTAGCATATACAGGATTGATGCTCAACACCTCCTGCTTGATCTCACCCGAGCCGATGATACCGGCCAATTTCTCATTCGCAGCAATAAAGCCTTGCTGAACGCCAGGATCGCTGATGCGATATACATTCCAGAATTCGAGTTTGGCAGCTGCCTGCAGGAAATTACGGGCACGCTCCGGGTTGTCAATACCCGGCAATTCCACCAAAATCAGGTCACGTGCTGCATCCAGGGATACGTTAGGCTGGGTTACACCCAACTTGTCAATACGTTCTTTCAGGAGCTTGAATGTCAAATCTACGGTTTCATTTGCACGTTCGCGGATCACACGTACCACTTCACCATCGGAGGTTTCAAAGTTGATCTGGTCGCGTAAAGCCTCGTTTCTGGCGAAGATTGGCGCCAGTTTTTTGCCCTGACCGATTTCGCGGTAGGCGTCGGCAAACAAAGTTACGTAGTCAGATTGTTGCACTCGTTGCTGTGCGGATGCTCTATCCAATGCTTCTAAAAAGGTGGGGTCTTTGCTATCGTTCGCGAGGGCGCGGATAAAATCACGCAGATCCACTTGCAATACTACACTCATACCGCCCTTCAGGTCGAGACCAAGAGCCAGTTGCTGCCCTTTCAAATCCTGATAAGTCCAGGATTTTAGCAGCGGAACTTTCAATACCTCTTCAGAGGACATGGAGTCTAAGAACGCCGTCCTCTTCTCTTTGAAACAAAGAGAATTCTCCCCTTCACCTGGACACGCTGATTTTGCGTAAGTGTTAGCCGCTCTTTCCACCTTCTGCGTTGGCAGGATGAAAAGGTACTGGGCTACTGTTACCAGCGTCAACACCACCAGGAAGAACTTCACAATGCCTTTGCCTTGCATAACTTCCGTTTTACCTTTTTAGAATAAATTTAAAATTGCATCATTTAAGGCTAAAAATCAAGGATTTCTAACCCCCTCTGAAAAAACTCCGCAAATATAAGCGAAATTTCTTGTTTTCCCGCAGGGATCACCTCGGAAAAAGCAGAAGTGCGAAAGTAATTAGTTGTTTGGAATTTCCAAACGTATTTGGCAAGTTTAAAATTTATAATTGTAAAGAGGGATAACGGTGAATCGACTCTACTTCTCAATATCTCTCCCTCTCAATGTCCCAAAATCACTCTTCCACCTTGTAAGGTACTCTCGCCACAATGGAGCGCCCCAGGGTCAGCTCATCCGCATATTCCAGCTCGCCGCCAAAAGATACGCCTCGGGCAATAGTGCTGATTTTGATGTCAAAATCTTTTAGTTTTTTTGAAATATAAAAAATCGTGGTATCACCTTCAATGGTAGGATTCACAGCCATAATAATTTCACGAACCTCGCCCTGTTGTATGCGTTGCGCCAGCGAATCAATGTTCAAATCACTTGGGCCGATCCCCTCAATCGGAGAAATAATGCCGCCCAGCACATGATACAAGCCTCGGTATTGGGAAGTATCCTCGATGGCCATTACGTCGCGGATAGATTCCACTACGCAAACCACCGCCCGGTCGCGGCGCGGATCAGCGCAAATGGTGCACAGCGGATCGTCCGACAGGTTATGGCAAGTCTCGCAAAACTTAATGTGTTGGCGCATTTTCAGGATCGCCTCGGTGAATTGTTCAGTGTTTTCCAGTGGTTGGTTCACCAAGTGCAACACTAGCCTCAACGCGGTTTTCTTACCAATGCCGGGCAGGGTGGCAAAGGAGTTTACGGCTTCTTCAATCAATTTGGAAGAGAAATTCATGCGACAAAGGTAATAATTAGCACGTTCAGTTGAATGCGGTTATCACTTTTCTGTACATAATTCGACGGTTGATACATCAAAACACTCCGGATGTGTACTTGTTCGATCAAATTCTGTTACACCCAACATTATTTGGCGTCTAAATTTCAAAACCAAATAATTATGAAAAAGAATTTTCTGACCGACTATTTTTATTACACTCGTGCCGAGCGGAACGGCGCACTGGCGCTAGGTATTCTTTGCGTACTGTTGTTCGTAACACCTGCGCTTTTCCCTTACTTTTTTCAAAAACCAAAGTCACCCGACTTTGAAGTAGTTTTTGCGAGTGTTAATGAAACCGTTGCCGTAGAAGCACCCTCGGATGAGGAAAATTTGGACCTTACCTTGTTTGAATTTGATCCAAACACAGCAAGCAAGGAAGAATTGCTGCAATTCGGCTTATCGTCAAAACTGGTACAAACGATCGTCAATTACCGCAATAAAGGCGGCAAGTTTTACAAAACGGAAGACCTGCAAAAGATTTATACGCTGAGTACTGCAGATTATGAACGCCTTGCGCCTTATGTGCAAATCGGAGGGCAAAAAACCTTGGTAAAACGAGAAAAAACAGGCTATTCTGACGAACAGTTTACTGTCGAATTATTCCAGTTTAATCCAAATAACGCTTCAAAAGAGGATTTTGTAAAGCTGGGCTTAACTGAAAAAACAGCGGCGATCATTCTGAAATACCGCGAAAAAGGTGGCACCTTCCGCAACCCCGAAGACCTGAAAAAAATCTATGGATTAAAGGATAAAGACTATACCCGACTGTTACCCTACATGGTTTTTGAAGAACCAGCCGAAATGAAAACAGTCTTTGCGACTGCAACACCGGTAAAATCACCTGACTTCCCCAGCCGTACTCATAAACCTGTCGTGATTGATATTAACCAGGCCAGTATTGAAGAATGGCAGCAATTGCGTGGAATTGGCACGGCTTTTGCAAAACGTATTGTGAATTTCCGCGAGAAACTGGGCGGCTTTGTCAATCTGGAGCAAGTAGGCGAAACTTATGGCTTGCCGGACAGCACTTTTCAGATCATTAAGCCTCAACTCCAGGTGTTGTCGCCCGTTTTTCGTCAAATTTCAATCAATACTGCCAGCGCAGAGGATCTGAAGGCGCACCCCTACATTGATGCGCGCCTGGCGGCAGCTATTGTAAGTTATCGCCAACAACACGGAGCCTTTGCTTCTGCAGGAGATCTTGCAAAATTAAAAGTACTTCCGGCGCCGTTGCTGGAAAAACTGAAACCTTATCTGAGTTTTGAATAATTATTGTTTAATAGTACCCTAATTTTCCGCTGGGATGACCTTTGTCGTCTCAGCTTTTTTATTTTTTTAATTACCCAACTTTCGTCCATCAGACATTTCCTTCAAATATTCCTTTACAACCTCAACATAGACCTCCGATTCTTGTTTTAGCATTGATATTAGGCTGAACCTTTTTTTATTACAATAACTTAATTTCAATATAAATAATATCATGAAATACCTCTCTTCTTTTTTATTACTTATCATGATTGTGGCATGTAATAATTCAACAGAAAACAATTCTACTGAAGAAAATAAAGCTCAGTTCACTTCCGCTAAAAACGCTGAGGAAGAACTTGCCTTGCAATTGAGTAAATATTGGTATCAGGGGGAAGCAGAGATCACGCGCTATGAACTGCAGCAAAACCGCTACCGCGACGTGCACCCTGGGGAGGCGATTCTGGTACAAGTCACCGAAGATTTCCTGACCGATGAGCAGGTCAAAAATGATAATTATACCAACCCAAATTCAACTAATGTTTTGAAAACCAATATAATACGTCGTTTTACCACAGGTTTATATGATTATTCCATGATGACCTCCGTATTTACGCCGGCTAATGCCGAAAAATTTCCGAAAACACTGAAAGTAACGATGTCTTCCCAGGATTGGTGCGGGCAATCGTTCATGCAACTCAACTGGCGGGATAATCAATACCAAACCCAGATCAGGTCTTATTTTGAAAGCGAAGGCGATGAAAATTTTGCGGTGCCTTACGCCATGCTGGAAGATGAACTTTTTAATAGAATTCGCATCAACCCAATGGCTTTGCCTACGGGCAAGATAAAAATGTTGCCTAGCCTCGTGATCGTGCGCTTGCTGCACAAGGATTTCAAGGTGGCGGAAGTGGAAGCAAACTTGGAGGATTACCAAGGAACTGATTTTCAAGGAAATAACTTGAAAGTTTATCGGGTAAAATACCCAACTTTGAATCGGACACTGGAAATTGTTTTTGAAAATGAGGTGCCTTATAAAATTCCGGGCTGGAAAGACAGTTATCCCGGATTTGACGGGCAAATAAGAACGACTATCGCCAAACGCACCGAAACGATCAAGTCGCCGTACTGGCAGAAAAATGCCTTAGAAGACAGCGCGATGCGCAAGAAGTTAGGAGTGGAAGGACTTTAAGTTGTTTAATTTGTCGATAGTCGATAGTGTTCAGGTAGAAAGTGCTGGCAAGCGGATATCTTCAGGCAGGGTACTCTCTGAGAAAGTGTACAATTCTAATTTTTGTTGCTTGCCTTTAAGCTCAATAATGCCGACCCGTAACGGGTTGAAGTCGCTGGGCGGAAGATTGAGTTTGTCCAATAAAAGTTTGGAAATCAGGATTCTAACTCCATAACGATTGCAGATCGCCTGGATGCGGTGTGCGGTATTCAGGACATCCCCGGAAAAAACAATGTCTTTTTTGATCACGCCGATCTCGCCGATGGTGACCCGGCCGCTGTGCAAACCGGCTTTGAATTCAGGTACCAGCCCATATTTTTCACGATAACGGGCACCGCGTTGCTGGATAGCTTCCTGCATACTGTAATAACAGCGCAGGCAATTGGCATTATGAATACCGCGCTTCATGGTCCATGATATAACGATCTCATCCCCAACGTATTGATAGATTTCACCGTCGGTGTAAATAATAGAATCTGTAATATCCTTAAAGAAATCATTTAGTAAATTAAAAAAACGGATATGCCCGAGCCGCTCGGCAATAGTGGTAGAAGACTTCATATCCACGAACATAAAGATGCGCTCCTCTTCGCGGGGACGATGGTAGCGCCCGAGAATCAGCTTCATGAGCATGCCTGGGCCATACTTATCATTTACATGTAATAATATAATGGTAATAAAACCCACAATTGTCCAGAAAACCAGGTTTTTCAGGTAAAATGAACTTTGAATAAGCGTACCGGTTTTTTCAAGTACTTCTGAATCGAGCGGGTTTTTTCCAACCTGAACACTGAAAAAAACATCATAAGCGATAATAATAATCCCGAAATTGATCAGTGAAATGACCACGCTGCTCACCAGAATATTGAAGCCAAAAGCCTGCGTACGGAAGCGTTCGCGCAGAAAAAAGACCAGGATCGAGCCGGAAATGATCGCCGCCGCAAAGGCAGCCAGCGTATTCACCAGGAAATAGCGCTTGAAATCGTACATGCCGGTAGGCTCTACGTATTCACTGCCCGTCATCACGTGGGTGTTGAGCGCATCCAGCGCCCCAAGGATAGTCCATGTCACAATGATCCAGGCTAATCGTCCCAATTTGATCCTGCGCCTTCCGGCATGCAGTGTCCCCATAGATATTTTAATGCCAGATGCCGTCAGATTGGATAAAAAGCTCCAAAAAGTTAAGCATCTAATGTTTATTGAACAAAATTAACGATTTTATCCAGAAGCTTTGCAAACCCTTAGGCAGAATACGCACAAAAAGCTAATTTAGCAACCTGTAAAAATCTCAGCATTCCATGCAAGCATACTTGTTCGATGTAGATACCGCTATTGTGACTCCTCGCGCCGTGGTGCGCCGGTTTCGTGAAAGCGAAGGCGAAATATTGTACAACTTGGTAGAAAATAACCGTCACCGGATTGCCGATCTGATTCCACAAACCGTGGAAACCGTGCCCGATAGGGAAGCTGCGGAAATATACGTCCGGCAGAAAATCGCTGCCTGGCTGCTGCAAACCGAATATTGCTTCGGTGTCTGGGAAAATAAAACCGCACAACTGGTTGGTTTTGTGCGGGTTTTTAACATTGATTGGAACGTCCCGTCCGCCGATATTACTTTTTTTATCGATCGCGATTTCGAAGGCAAGGGCATCATGACCGAAGTGGTGCAATATGTGATGCGGTTTTCATTTAGTCAATTAAAAATTGAGAAAATCCGGCTCCGCACCGCCACCGACAACTACGCCACCCAGCGCCTGGCGCGCAAATGCGGCTTCCGGCGTGAGGGTGATTTGCGTTCGGAAATCCGCCGGCCCAGCGGTGAATTCGTAGATGTAATGTTGTTTGGTTATACTAAAGCAGAATATGATAAGGTTTAATTGAAGACATGTA
>CAZGAU010000067.1:0-26164 GCA_964523725.1 uncultured Saprospiraceae bacterium | reverse complement strand
TATCGTGATATTATGCTGAGGTATCGTAGCATTATGCTGGATCAGGCACTCATAAAATAAACGCAACCTACCATCAAGTGAATATTTCAAATAGAAAGCATGCGCGCAGATATGGTATAAAAAAAACAAGTCGTCTGACCTCCGGGAAGAAGCCAGACGACTATTTTGTAGGGTGTAAAGTGTGTGATTGTATAGTACCTGTTTAATTCCGCATCATGATGCGCATGCCGCCGGGACCGCCGCCGCCCAATTGCTGCAGCGAGTACGTAAAGCTCAGCATGTAATAGCGCCCCAAAGAACGAATGATCTCTTCCTGAATATAGTTGATATCAGCGGTACGGTTGATACCCACGTTGCGATTGAGCAAATCATTCACGCCCAGCTTCAATTCCCCGCGCTTATGGAGCAAAAACTTGGAGACATAGGCATTCCAGATCGGAACGCTTTGGTCTAGTCCATCATCATTGATGCTGTTGTAAATCGCATAATTCAATGAAGAACCCAGATTCATGCCGATCGGCAGGTTAAGGTTAAATTCTCCTTCGTAATTCTGATTGATGAAATCCTGATTGAGCGATTGTTGCAGCGAGTAGCGGGTTTGATTGTAGGTAATGCTGCTGTTGACGCTTACATCCAGCAATTCCTTGTAACGATAAGTCAAGCGCACGTTTCCACGGGTGTTCAAATTGTTGGTTTGGTTTTCCACCTCATTGATAAAGCTGATGCCCTGCGACCAACTGGTATTGGCGCCGAAGCTCGCGCGCAGGCTCGGTCGAATAATGGGGAATCCGAAGTTCAAAAAGCTGCCTAAGCGGTAATCATTGTCCACGTTGATCGGCATGGTGGTGCGTACGAAGTTGTCACTGATCGTTTGTGCGTTGGAAATCCGGTTTTGTGTATAAGTAAAGTTCAGATTGGCAAAGAAATTGACAAAAGTACCGGGGTTAAACATATGATAACCTGTGGTGATGCGGTGTGCATACTCCGGACGCAGGTTAGGATTTCCCATAGAGATGTTGAAAGGATCGCTGTTGTCCACGAGTGGCGACAAACGCTCGATACTCGGCTCGTTCACGCTGGTTTCATAATCAAAACGCAGATTCTTTGTTGAAGTAAATTCATAATTGAAGCGCACACTCGGCAATAGATTGGTGAAAGAGCGATTGATTTGTACGTCTTGCAGGATCAAGTTTCCGTCAAGGATGGTTTGCTGCAATTGCACACCCAGCGTGAAGTTGTAATCGGTCTTGTTTTTTCTGAAATTGATACCTGCGCGGTGGTACTGCGTGGCGTTGTCAAATTTAGCGGTCAATTGTTCGTTCACACGCTCCTCACCATTATTAACATCGAAGACTTGATAATCCTGATCGTACTGATTCTGGTTGTAATTGTAATTAAACTCCAGATAACGGCGCTTGCCCAGGGGCTCGGTGTAGGAAATATTTCCGCCAAAGTTGAGTGTCTGGTTATCCTGCTTGTTGATCTGCATGATAGAATCGGTTTTGAACACATTCCCCGATTCGTAGAAACGGTTGATCGATTCCAACTCGCCGTCGCGGTCGCTTTCATTTAAGCCAAAGGTCAGGTTGGTGCTCAGCGTGCGGCCGGGTTTGCCCAGACGCAAGCGGTAGAGCAGGTTATTGTTCCAGTTGGTGCCTTGCCCGTTGCTGTAATTGTAGCGATCGTTGGCGTTTTGCAAAATATTCTCAGATGAGAGCGATTTGCCGATGGACTGAGAGTTTTGATCGGTACTGCTCAGGCCAAAATTGGTGATAAATTTGATATTACTCATCGAATCGATGTCATGCTCGATGGTAAAATTGGCGCGATGGCTCTCGTTGATATTCGTACCCGCGGATTCATCCAGGGTCAGGAAGCTGCCATTGCTCAGGAAGTTTTCGCGCGTGAGATCACGCTCCAGTTCTTTGTTGGAATTGTTGTAAAAATAGCTGCCATTCACCTTGGTTTTTTTATTCCACTCGTTGGCATAATTCAAACCGCCTGCTAAAGTTCGGGTAAAGCCGGTGTTGTTGTCGCCAAAATTCAAAGGAATACCACTTGGATCATTTGAATTAAAAGTAAGGCGCACGCCTCCGCCGCCTCTGCCCATGTTGCGTGCTGCGCCGGTAAAGCTCATGTAATCCTGAATGGAGAAGCCGGATTGGTTGATGTTGTTGCCCATGCCAATGAGCGAAAGTTGCTGGTCATCGCGAAAGCGATTGAGATTAAGCTTGCCGGTGAAGCGCTCGTCGCTGCCGTAGCCTGCGTTGGCCGTGCCGAACAAGCCTTTTTTGAAGTCTTTTTTGGTGGTCAGGTTCAATGTTTTTTCGCGTACCCCGTCGTCGATGCCGGAGAAAACCGCCTGATCTGATTTACGGTCGAATACCTGTACTTTATCAATGGCTCGAGCCGGGAGATTCTTGGTGGCAATGGTCGGATCGTTGCCAAAAAATTCCTTACCGTCCACCAATACGCGTTGCACCTGCTCTCCCTGCGCGCGAATGGTGCCGTCGCTGTCCACTTCCATGCCTGGCAGGCGTTTAAGCAAGTCTTCCACCGCTGCATTCTCCTGTGTTTTGAAAGCATTGGCGTTGAATTCGATCGTATCCTTTTTGATTTGTACGGGAATGTGCTCTGCCTTTACGACCGCCTCGTTGAGCAACAGGCTCTGCGGCTGCATGCGGATTGTACCCACATCGTAAGGATTTTTACTGATGCCGGATTCGATTTGCTGGTCATAGGTTTGATAACCAATGAACGTGATGCGCAGCAGATAAGCATCTTTGGTGTTCAAGCCTTTGATAAGAAATGAACCATCGGACTCCGAGCGACCGAAATTGATCAGGGAAGAATCCGCGGGATTCAATATCATAATCGTTGCCGATTCCAGCGGTTCGGAGGTGTCGTCGGCCAGCAGTTTGCCGGCGAGGTTGTACTTTTGTGCAACTAAAGCGGTGTTTGCAAGCAAGAAAAATAAACAGAGTCGGGTGACCTTTTTCATTGTAAATTGTTTATTACAAATTGATAATGATTAACTGAAATTTAATTCAGCACCAAAAATAGGCCACCCCTTGCTCAAAGCAGGTTAATCGCTATTGAAATAAGGTTAAAAAAGGTTAATGGAATGCTGTAACTTAGCAATCATGGAATGTTTAAACTGTGGCACCCTGCTTCAGGGCAATTTTTGCCACCAATGCAGCTGAAATTGCAGGACAAGGATAGCCAGTATCCCGTTTTCCGGAGACACTGACCGTCCAGATTCTTATTTTGTAAGAAAAAATAGCTTCTACTTTTTCTGAATGCTACCGACCAGATCCACAATGGCTCCCGGCTGGGTTTTACCGTATTGTAAATGCAAGTAAGGCATGGCGTGCTCGCGCAGAAAGAGTTCGGCCGGAATTTGCCCAACTGCCTCGTACAAGGACTTTAGTTCTTCCTGAATCGCATCCGACGACGGGAATTGAAGCTTGAAACGCCCCAGGTATTGCTCTTCGCCGGTTTCCTGATTGGTGTAATACAACTCCGAATGCTGGATCAAATCCGGGCTAAAGACTTTATCGTGCAATTGCAACACTTTTTGATTCAGCTCAAACTCCTGCCCGGAGTAGGGTAGTGGCCGGGCAAACCAGCCATCTTTCAGATAGTGGCGGACTGTGAAAAAATGCGTTGCATCGAGCGGAAAATTCTTCGCTGAAACGTTGAATTTCACCGGCCCGACGAAAAACAATTCTTCGCGAAAGAAGGCTTTCAGATCATATTGATCTTCGAATTGCATGGATTCGTACGGCTCGAAAGTCCTGGTAGCGGCAGCGTAATATTCATTGGGTGGAAGCAGGGCATCTTTCAACGCCAAAATAAATTCGCCCTTGCTTTGTTTGTTCCGGTCTTTAATACCCAGAATATAGTACCCTTTTCCCGGCGACATCACGTAGGCAAAGGCTTTGGACGAACTAAAGCGCAGTCTTGCATCTTCACCAATTTTGTCTTTCGGTTTTATAGGATCATTGTTGTTGTAAACAGTATCTTTTACATTAACAACAAAATACTGTGCCTGTACGGAAAAACTCAGGCTAATAAAAAGCAGGATGATGTGAAGCGGTCTCATAATGTTTGTTTTAAGTGGTTGCTGCCTCTTCGAGCGCAGCGGGTTGTTTTTTATGTAAACCTGCCTTTTTCCATATAAATTCCATTGTTTTCAAATATATAAGCAATATAAGGATATTGATATGGATATTAAACAAAAAATAAGATAATAAAGTCACGATTGTCAAGAGTACTACCTCATCCAGAGCGTTTAGTATCAGTTGCCCGATTTTGGACTGAAACATCTTAAATAACAAGGCCGGCCTGCTGATTCTGATATCCGAAAATATTCGATACGAAATAAACGTAAAAGCAATCAGCAGAAAAAAAATCCAGCCGGAGGAAATAACATTCTGCTTACTCACCAGCGTCAGATAAGCATTGTAAATAATGAGTAGTCCGGGCATTTTCCCAAAAGGGGTCATATGCATATCATCCTTAAAATCACCGATCAGGATGATTTTATCTTTGAAATATTCGCTCAGTGCTTCATCGCTCATAAATTCCCGCGAATCCAGAATAAAGCCCATATCCCAAAAGGTGAAGTTGGCTTCACCCAACTCGGTGCCGAGCCGAAAATCGGTATTTCGCACTTTAAAATCAACGATCGGAGCCGGCAAACTCAGGTGCTTATTAGTCCAGTACATCCATTTTCCTTTATTGAACCGTGCGTGGTGCAATTTCTGGAACATCACCAAGGGAGCTGTTTTCAGGGTATCTTCCAAAAGCAAGGGAAACTTCAGGAAAAGTCCCTCGGTAGCGGTGTAAGTAGCCGGAGCAAAGTTCAAATCCACCACCGGCCGAATGTATTTCCCTTCGGTGGTCAGGTGGCTTACGCCAAGTAACTTGTCTCCCATTTTCTCGAATTCCTTTTCCAGCAAGCTATCGTATCGGGTCGTATCTTCAAAAAGCACATCGCAAAGTACAAATCTGACATCGGCTTTATACCGGTTCATCAATTCAAAAAACTCAGCCAAATGCTGGCGATCCGTAATGACCTTGCGGCGGTAGGAGCTTTGCTCTCCAAAATCATTGATGCCGTTGATCGTGGTTTTATTATTCGATACATCGACAAACAGAACCTCTTCCGGCGAAGGCTTGGGGTCAAAGCCAAACAATGATTTTTTAGTAAGCGATGACCATTTGATCAGGAACGCCTCATCTCCAAAAGTGTAGGGCAAACTCAGCCAGTAATAGGTAAAACCCAGCATGAAAAAAGCATTGGCAATGCTGATAATCCATATCCTGAGTTGGTTTTTTCGTGTCCCGTGCATACCGATACATCATTAAGGTGCTTTTATTCAGCACATGAAATAAAAATAGATTAAAGCAGTGCATAACACCAAAATTGTCGGCAAAAATTATAATAAATACGACGAAAGTTGCTTTAATCCGTTTTTTATTTTGATAATCATTATTTTTTGGAATATCATTTTGTAAATTATTTTAAAACCGATAAATCTGGAGTCAATCGAGTTTTGCACGATTTTTATCGAGAATTTAATCATTCTGACGACAAAATTTTGGTTTCCAGCATTCTGCCAGTTATATTTGTTATCAACAATGCCCTCAAAAAACGACCTCAAAGGCAAAACAAGTTTACATTTTTTTTTTGCTTTATTAATGAAATTGGTTTTTTGCATTCAAGTAAAGTCTCTCGAATGAATCATATGACCTGAAAACTTTGCCATTGTTTGTCCATAGTCATTTCCAAATGAATTGTCCTCGTTACTAATGAAGTGAAACGCATAAGAAAGTTGTAATTCCCTGAACAGCAACGTATAACGTGCCGGTTTGAAAGGCGTGGCGCTGGAAAATTTTATTTCCCCGTTACCCGAAATGATAGCCGGAAGCTTAATAGATAGCCCAGCTATCTTTATATTAAAATTATTATTTATTACATCTAAAACTATTAGAAATGAAAGTTCCAATCGCTAGCAGTAATGTTACGAAATGCGCTGTTTCTCTTGACGGAGCGCATCACAAAACCCTTCATGTAAAACTGAACAACCAGCAATCCGGTTCCAAAACGCGCATTGCCGCTTTGCAGGTGGATAATCAAAACAACATTGTTACCTCCAAGATTTTGCAAAATACAGGGGAAAATGCTTCCTTCCGGTTTTTCAGTGATGGAGAACTATGGCTTACTACGCTTGAAGAAAGTTCTGAAGGACCAATGTCAACCAATAATGCTGGCTCGGTCTCTTTTGGCATGAGCAAGGCAGAATTGATACTGGATGTGGAAGATGAAAGCGACGGTGGCTCCCGCGATACCATGACCGACGCGAAAGCCAAAATACCGGACGAAGTTTGATAAACCAGTTTTTTAATCTAAGTACCCAATAATCAAGTTGCAGTATATTCTGCTGTTTGCCAATAAGTTTATTCGCATGTCAAAATCCTTGCTTCCCCTTATATTCCTAATGTTTCTGCTGTTCAAATTGGACGCACAGTCGTCTTCTGTCAATGCGGCAGCGGCGCGGCCACTCGATCTGGCAATAGCGGCACTGCAGGAGGAATCGATTGATAGCATGGGGTATTATCTGGGGTTAGCCAGAGAGGCATTTCTGGAACATGATAATCTGGAAAATTATGTAAATGGTTTTACAGAAATCGCCAAAACGCTGTTCAGGAAAGGACATCTGGAACAAGGCATGCAATTGCTGAAGTTGGTTCGCAGCGATGTACAGGCTTTGAAAGGTAAAAATTCGCCTCTGGAAATTGAAATCTGCTACCAGATTGCCCGGGGGTTTTATTTTCAGCAGGATTATGATGCCTGTGAGGCTTATGCCAGTCAGAATTTACTGCAACTTGAACGCATGTCACCGGAGGAAACCGCGCTCGACCGAGCTAATCATTACAATCTGTTGGGAGCGGTTTTTAATTCTACCAATCAGTCCGCCAAAGCCCTGGAACAGTACCAGAAAGTGCTGCCTATCCGGATTGCAAATCTTGGTACTGAAGATAATCAGGTAGCAAGTATTTACTTTAATCTGGGAAACGCTTATTCTAACTTGAAACTATATAATAAAGCCCTGGACGCTTATACAAAAGGTATAAAAATCCGGGAAAAGGTTTTGGGTAGCAAACACCCAGCTCTGGCCAGCATTTACTTCAATGCGGGCGCAATGTATGATGATAAAGGAGAATATGATAATGCCATTACATATTTTGATCGGGCACTAAATATTTACCGGGAAAACCCCGAGGAATTTGAAGATCAGATTGCTGATATTTTTAATAACATGGCAATTTCGTATAAAAACAAAGGCGCCTATCAGGAATCTTCTTCATTTCATCAGCAGTCGATTCAAACTTATGAGCAGCTGAGCGGCGACAATTCGGAAAAAATTGCAGACGTATACACCAATCTGGCCATTCTGGCAGGGCTGAGGGGGGATTATACCCATGCGGTAATCCTGCACGAGAAATCGCTGCAATTGTATCAACAAAAACTCGACCCATTGGATACCAGGGTGATAGCTGCCCAGAATAACCTTGGCAATGCTTATGCCAATATCGGCGATTTTGAAGGAGCACTTGCACAATTAAAAGGTTTGATTCCTTTGATTGAGAACAGCGAAGCGCATCGGGAGCAGTTTGCCAATCTGAATAATGACATCGCGGAAGTTTATTTTAAACTTGGTGACCTGGAATCATCCAAATTCTATACCCTGAAAGCCCTGACTATCCAGCAAAAACTCTTTAAAGACAAGAGTTATAAGCTGGCGAGCACTTATAATAATCTGGCGAAAATCGCGGAAGCCGACCAGGATCGGGAACTTGCGCTGGAATGCCTGCAGCACGCTTTGGAAACAAATCATGCTAACTTTAATGCGACAAGCAGAAATGCGCTTCCGCCAACCAGTGGGTACTTGCGGCATGAGTTTTTTGTAGAAACCCTGATGCTGAAAGCAAAACTCATGTATAGTGACTCAGAGTCGGATCCATCTAATTTATTGCAAGTCAGGTCTTTGTATCAGATTGCGGATACCGTACTTACTGATGTTCAGAATGAGCTGATCTCTTCGGAAGATAAGCTCCGGCTTTCCGAGAAAATTTATCAATTGTCGCAACTTGCTATCGCCAACTGTCTCCGGCTGGCAGATGCTACCAGCGACCGCCAATATCTGGAAGAAGCCTTCCGCTACGCGGAGAAGAGCAAGAATACGGTATTGACACAATCGATCACCGCCAATCATGCCAAGCAATTTGCCGGCATTCCCGATTCATTGGTGGTATTGGAAGACCAGTTACAATCGGATATTCGATATTATAAATTGCGTTTATCGGAGCAGCCCGACAGCGCGTCCACCGTTTTGTATCAAAATGAACTGTTTACCGCGGAGCAATCTTACCGGGCGCTGGTCCGTCAATTGGAAGATAAATACCCATTGTACCACCAGTTGAAATATGACCGCACGGTACCCCGAATGCGGGCCATTCAGTTTGCGATGCCTGCAAATACTGCGCTGGTGAGCTATTTTGTTGCCGACACGGTGCTGTACAGCTTTGTGATTACCAGGGATAATCTTTCGGTGCATCGCGCGGCCATCGGAAGCGATTTCTATGCACAGCAGGTGGGCTTGCGCAAGAGTATTTACTGGCAATTGAATGAAGATTACCTGGACCTGGCCAATCGGCTTTACCAAAAGTTATTTCCGTTTACGCTGGATAGCAATATCAAATCGCTGATTATTATTCCTGACGGCATCTTAAGCAAATTACCATTTGAAGCCTTGTTGACCCGGCAAATCAATCCAGGGAATCAGATCGAGTTTTCAAGGTTGCCCTATTTACTGAAGGATTATCAGGTCAGTTATGCCCTTTCCGGGGCGCTGTTTTACCAACAACAAATGGCGGCTGCGAATGCGGAAACATTTGATGGTGGTTTATTGGCTTATGCGCCTGTTTTTTCCGAGCCACAAGATGTAGGGCTTTTTAACAATGGCACGCGGAATCCGCTGTCGGTCGTCGGTGGCGGTGAAATGGGGCGCACGATCACCATGGATGGAAAATACGTGTCGGCTTTACCGGCTACCGCCGATGAAGTGCAGGCCATTGCTGAGGTTTTTCAGAAAAAAGGGCAGAAAGTGATCACTTATATGTTCCAAAATGCCAGTGAAGATCAACTCAAGCAAGGCAATTTACAAAACAGTAAATACGTGCATATTGCCACCCACGGCTTTATTAATGAAGCGCAGCCCGACCTGTCTGGATTATTGTTATTTCCGGATTCTACCGAACAAGAGGATCATATTCTGTATTCCGGTGAAGTGTATGGGCTTCATTTACAGGCAAAACTAGTTGTTTTATCGGCTTGTGAAACCGGGCTTGGCAAGGTAGCCAGCGGTGAAGGAATCCTGGGATTGTCGCGGGCGTTTTTCTACGCCGGCGCGGAGAATCTGGTCGTGTCGCTTTGGAAAGTACAAGATCGCGCTACCGCTGATTTAATGGTGAAGTTTTATGAGCAACACTTGAGTGCTGATAATCAGTTGTTTGCGCCCCCGCTGCGCCAATCCAAGCTCGATATGATTCGCTCTGGAGCTTTCAGTCACCCGTATTTTTGGTCTTCGTTTGTCTTGATCGGGCAATAAGTTTTATTTTTATAAAATCGAGTTTTTCACAATTTTAATCGAGTTTTTCGTCATTTTGCCGACAAAATTTTGGTGTTGCATGATTAAGGATTATATTTGTTTGAACAATTTGATTGGATGTTATAACCTGATCTAAGTCAGAAACTTGCCTATAGTATGAAATAATCATTTTTACTCCGTTTGTAGTCATTTCTTAATAATTTGATGTAATTCCACTAATACAGCGAGTCTGCGGAATAGCGTTTTCCGGAGAGCGGCTGAATCATTTATTTCATTAAAACACCTTAGCTATGAACCCCACAATGAGCGTAATGTCCGATACTAAATTTGTTTATCCGGCAAGCAGGAAAGGCAAGAAATTTAAAGTTGATGCCAAAAAAATACTCGACAATGTTCTGGTCTTATCCTTTGGTTCTCAGGCCGGCTTTGTTTTGGACAAGAAAAAAAAATCGGACAAATTTCCCAGTGACGCCGTAGATATTGCCATCAGCGCTTTTCTGGTGCCGGATTACAATGCTTCTACTGGTCAATGTGCCATCGGAATCGATGATTCGGATGATCCCTCGGACTATGACGAAGCGGCTTCTCTGACTATCACTTTTTCCAATACACCACCAAACGGGCCCTATGGCTTGCCCTATGAAGGTGAACTGGATACACTCTGGATCGCTTATCTGGAAAATAATCCCGAGGTGTATCTCGATATGAAAAGCCTGGCCGGCAATAATCGCTATTGCCAGATTCAGGTCAATACCGTGCCCTATGCTCCGGAAACAGCCATGATCGAAAAAAATGTCATCATTCATATATCCGACACCTCTGGCGAGCCTTATCTGATTTATGCCAATGACGATTCGTCGCAACAAAATACAAGTTTGGGATCACCCCTGGATAGCGTAGTCAATAGCAATATTTACTTCGACCTGAATGATTTTAATGAACTCTATCTCTTCACGCTCATCGTTTTTGAGCAAACGAAGAAAAATGAAGTGACTTTTTCTATTGGCGATCCGAAGACCGATGCGGTTGTGAGTGTGGATGAAGTGTAACAGAGAAAAGCTTCCGGTTCAAAGGGAGTTAAATAAAAATTTAAAAACATGATTTAATATCATTTTATAAGAGCAATTATTAATCAAACATTAAAACGAAAACAACATGCCAAACTTTCAAATTGCAAGCGAAGTTGCAGCTATTTATCCAGTCACAGTAACCAATGGTCAGAAAAAAAGGATAAATGTAACCGCTTCAAAAGTTATTAAGGATAATGCAATGGTATATGCAGCATCCTACATGGGGGACAGTACCGTTCCTTCCGCTTGGGCTTATTTTCAAGGAAATATGGCTCAGCAAACGGTCTGGTTTGATTTTACGACCAATGGGCATATGGTGATTACGACGCTGCTGAAGCCTGCTTTTCACAACAAACGGGCAAACGGGCAAGGGCAAAATGTATATGACTTTTTTATTGGCACCGATGCCGGCACTGGCCAGGATTTTCAGGGTTCTCAAGGCGCGGATATTGGTATTACCTTTCTTCCGGCACTTCAAAGTTCCAATCCAACGCCTTATGGCAAAACGCCCTTAACAATCAGTCCCGATATTTTAAAGCAATTGGGCTTTCTGATTAATATTGAGGATGCCGTTTTTGATGGGAAAGCTAATGACAATCAAGCACTTCGTTTCAATGTGGATGCAGACGCGAACAATAAAAAGATGATCGAGGATAATGTCTGGATACATCTTTATGATGGTGCTGGAAACCTTAAGGGAATCGTAGATACAAACGAAAATGTATCAACTTTTTTCAATCATTTGGACGCTGGCTTTCAATTCCTGGCTTTTGTCAAAGTTACGCCGGATCCAGGCAATCCGGGGCGAGGATTTATTTTTGAAATTGGCGATCCTAAGACAGATGCTGCCGTAAGTGTCGATGAGGTGTAATCACTTTTTCAGATGATTATATCTGAGGAATTAAATTTTCAACAAAACACTAAATAAAATGAGTTTACCAACTAATATTCAAATTACAAACGACTCCGTTTTTACTTATACAAGTAGCGGACAAGGCAACAAGAAAACAAGGGTGACAGCCTCCACTTTATTAGATAATGTTGCAGTTTATGGGGTAAAGACGAATGGCTCGAATCAGCAGTTTCTTACATTGCAAGGCAATAAAAAACAAGATAAATTTAGTGATAATATTGGTAGCGTGCAAATTGCCGCGTTGCTCCAACCTGTGAAGACTTCGAACCCCTTGGATCCAAATCTTTACTCTTTTGGAGTAGGAGATTCTGCGGACCCTAATGATAATAACGTGGCGGCAAATGTAAGGATTTGGTTCCAAAATGACTTTCCCAGCCAATATTCACTTATCAATGGTTATGTAGGGAGTACTACTCAACTGAACGGTTCGCAAATTCCTTCAAATTTTTATCTTGATTTGATTGCTCCTGCTGCTCAGCAATATTGTGTTTTTGAGGTGGCTGAATTCATGATAGGCAATGCTTGGTTTGGAGAAATAGAGACTTTTGTCGAGCTACAATTAGTGGACAGTAGTGGAAATCTCATGGGTGTGATTTATGATTCAAGCAAATCGAGTAATGATCAAGGCGCAGCTTATTCAAGTATTTGGAATGCTACGTTTTATATTAATATGAATAATTACCCTAACGGTATTTTCCTGCTTCCGCTTATCAAATTCTCGTCAGGGGGTACCGCCACACAGGTCAACTTTACCATCGGTGATCCCAAGACGGATGCAGCAGTCTCTGTAGATGAGGTTTAAAAATATTTCAAACAGATAGGAGGTGTTTTTATTAAAACGCTTCCTATTATTATTTATCACAAAACGCCCTTTTATTATGCGAGGCATCATTTTGTCTGTCTGGTTTATTATTTCTTTTATCGTAGTTGCGAAAACCCAGGTTTCTTCTGACTCGCTCCTGGTTTTGCAATTGATGGATAGGGCTTTGGTTTTATATGACAACGAAGAGAAATTAGATAGTGCAGCTATTTATTTACAAGAAACGAGAAAAATATTTCTTGATAATAAAGAATGGGATAATTATATCATTTTTTCGTTAGATCTTGCTCAGAAATTATATCGAATCAGATATTATGAGGAAGGAATTCAATATTTACAACAAACAGAGAATGATATTTCAAATTTAAAAACAGAGAATGATGGTCAGCGGATCGAGCTGAAATACCAGATGGCCCGAGGGCATTATTTCACGGGAAATTATGATGAGTGCATCATGATAGTTGAAAATAACCTTACAAAATTAGATAACACTTCATCCGATTATGCGAATCATAATAACTTATTAGGGGCAGCTTTACGCAGAAAAGGGTTGACCCTCAAAGCGATTGAGGCATATGAAAAAACATTGACCATCAGAAAAAAGGAATTTGGTGCGCGACACGACCAGGTGGCAAGTATATTGAATAATATAGGAAATGCTTATGTTGATCTGGGATTATATAGCAAGGCCTTACAATCACTCAATGAAGCGCTTCAGATTCGGGAAGAAAAACTCGGCTCTGATCATCCAGACATAGCGACTATTTTATTAAATCTGGGCAATTTATTTCATTTTAAAGGAGATGAAAATAAAGCAATCCAATATTATCATAGAGCGCTCACTATTTTTGAGGCAAGTCCCGCAGAATATGAAGTTCGGCTCGCTGATATTTTTAATAATCTGGCTTTTTCTTACAAAAGTATGGGCTCTTTCCAGGAATCCAATGCCTACCATCAGCAAGCGATTCAGAAATATCAGGCTTTATCCGGCGATTATTCAGCAGAAATGGGTAATGTTTACGTCAATTGGTCCAATTTGGCTGAATTACAAAAAGATTATAATAAAGAAATTGAACTAAATAAAAAAGCTATTACATTATATACTCAAACGCTTGCGCCCGGGCATCCCCGTGTGGTGGCAGCTACCAACAATCTCGGCATTGCCTACGCCAATAGCGGCGACTACGAAGGCGCACTGGCTGAATTAAAGGGCTTGATTCCATTAATCGAAAAGGATGCTGCACAGCGCGCGCAATTCGCCAACCTGAATAATGATATTGCCGATGTTTATTATAAAATAGGTAAATATTCTGAGGCGAAATCTTATAATTTAACCGCATTAAATATTCAACAGGAGTTATTTAGTAATAAAAGTTATAAGCTTGCTTATACGTATAATAGCCTGGCGAAAATCGAGGAAGCAGAAGGCGACCGGGAAGCGGCTTTACTATATTTGCAGCAAGCGCTGGCTGCCAATCACGCCGATTTTGAAGCGGAATACGTGGCTGCGGCGCCCTCACCTAATGGTTTTTACAAATATGATTATTTTGTGGAATCCTTGATGCATAAGGCGCGGCTCATGCGTGTAAATGCGGACCAGACTTCTTTGTTTCAGGCAAAGTTCCTTTATGAAGCGGCGGATTCGGTGCTGACGCTGGTACGTGACGAATTGCTTTCTTCAGAAGATAAAATCCGGCTTTCGGAGCAATTTTACAATCTCTCGCTGGCAGCGATCACAAATGCTGTTCAACTAGCAGAAGTAACTGGTAGTCAACGCTTTTTGGATGAAGCATTTGCCTTTTCTGAAAAGAGCAAGAGCAATGTGCTGGCGCAGTCGATCGCGGCAAATCAGGCGAAGGCCTTTGCCGGCATTCCTGATTCTTTAATCGCTTTGGAAGATCAGTTACAATCTGATATTAATTTTTATAAATTGCAATTAGCCGAGCAACCCGACAGTCTGGAGCGGATTTTATATCAAAATGAATTATTCGCGACGCAGCAGGATTACCGGAATCTGGTGACCAGACTGGAAAATGAGTTTCCGTTTTATCACCAGTTAAAATACGACCGCACCGCGCCCCGTGTGCGGGCCATTCAGTTTGCCTTACCCGAAAATACAGCGATGGTGAGTTATTTTACCGGTGATTCGGTATTATTTAGTTTTGTCATAACAAAAGATGATTTTAAATTGCATCGCTCGCCGATAGCGCAGGATTTTTATGAAAAACAAGTGGGTTTCAGGAAAAGTATTACAAATAAACTAAATGAAGATTATGTCGCCCTGGCATATGAATTAAGACAAGTATTACTGCCGTTTGATCTGGAAAAAAATATTACATCGCTTATCATTATTCCCGATGGCACGCTGAGTAAGTTACCGTTTGAGGCATTATTATCAAGAAAAGTAAATCCGAGAGGAAATATTAATTTTCCCAGGCTACCATATTTAGTAAATGATTATGAAATAAATTACGCGCTATCCGCTACATTATATTATCAGGAACAATCCACCACTTCCACTTTGGATAAAACCAGCGAAGGCTTGCTGGCTTATGCTCCGGTATTTGCGGAGCCTCAGAAAGTTGGTTATTTTGCAAGTGGTCTGCGCGATCCGATGGCAGCGATGGGTCCGGAAGCTACCCGAACGATGACGCTCGACGGTAAATATGTAGCCGCACTCCCCGCCACTGCCGACGAAGTGACGCTGATCGCCGAGGTTTTCCAGCAAAAAGGGCAACGTGCCACCACTTATCTTTTTCAAAATGCGAGCGAACACCAGCTTAAGCAGGGCGTCCTTCGCCAGAGCCGTTATATTCACATTGCCACCCACGGTTTTATTAATGAAGCGCAGCCCGATCTGTCAGGTTTATTGTTGTTTCCGGATACGACCGCTCAGGAAGATCATATTTTATACTCCGGGGAAGTATATAATTTGAATTTAAATGCGGATCTGGTGGTGCTCTCCGCCTGTGAGACCGGGCTTGGCAAGCTTGCCAGCGGCGAAGGTTTGCTGGGTTTATCGCGTGCGTTTTTCTATGCCGGCGCGGAGAATCTGGTCGTATCGCTTTGGAAAGTGCAGGATCGCGCGACCGCCGATTTGATGGTTTCTTTCTATCAGGAGCATTTGGAGGGAAAATCGGCGAAATTTGCCACACCTTTGCGGCAAGCCAAGCTTAATATGATTCGCACAGAGGAGTTCAGTCACCCTTACTATTGGTCGGCGTTTGTGCTGATTGGGCAATAATTTCTAATGCGCACTTAATTAAAATATCAAATTCTTCTTCGTAGCTTCCGCGTAAATTTCCCGGTTTATGCTGCTATTAGCCGATTGGTCTTTGCCGGTCAAAGAACCTGTGTTGCTGTTCGCCATTATTTTGTTGGTCATGCTGATCGCACCTGCGATTTTGCAAAGGCTGCGTATTCCCGGGATTGTAGGCCTGATATTGGCGGGTGCGCTGCTGGGTCCGCACGGATTTAATGTACTGGCACGCAGCCAGGAAGTGGTGCTGCTTGGCACCATCGGGTTGTTGTACATCATGTTTTGGGCGGGCTTGGAGATCGATCTGGTCACTTTTCACAAAAACCGGCACAAGAGCCTGGCTTTTGGCATGTTTACGTTTGCTATCCCACTCACATTTGGAATTTTAACTTCGCATTATGTATTGGGGTACAATTGGTTAGCTTCGGTTTTGTTGGCGAGTATGTTTTCCACCCATACTTTGATTTCCTATCCGATTGCCAATCGCCTGAGGGTTACCAAAAACGAAGCAGTCACGGTCACCGTGGGCGGCACGATCATCACCGATGTGCTGGCGCTGCTGGTGCTGGCGGTGGTATCAAATCTGGCTTCCGGCAAAATGAGCCTGGAATTCTGGCTGCGCCTGGGGGTTGGGCTGATGCTTTTTTCCGGGATTGTCTTCGGCTTGATTCCCTTACTGGCGCGCTGGTTTTTTAGAAGAGTAGAAACCGAGTTAACGTTTCAATATGTCTTTGTGCTGGCGATGGTCTTTGTGTCCGCTTTTTTAGCGGAACTGGCTGGTGTGGAGGCGATTATAGGCGCATTTTTTGCTGGTTTGGCGCTGAACCGACTGGTGCCGCATGCTTCACCGTTGATGGGCCGCATCGAATTTGTGGGCAATGCCATTTTTATCCCGATTTTCCTCATCAGTGTGGGTATGCTGGTCAATCTGAATGTCTTTTTTCAAGGACAGCAAGCAATCCTGGTTGCGGTAGTTCTCACGGTTATTGCCTTGATTACCAAATGGATAGCTGCCTGGCTGACACAAAAAAGCTTCCGTTTTTCCAAAGCCCAGCGACAGTTGATCTTTGGCTTGAGCAGTTCGCACGCGGCGGCTACGATCGCCATTATTCTGATTGGTTTTAACCTGCAAATCCTGGATGAACAGGTGCTGAACGGCACGGTTGTATTAATTTTAGTTACTTGCCTTTGGAGTTCATTTACAACGGATTACGCCGCCCGCCGGCTGGTGCTGGAAGAAAATGATGCCGACACCGATTTGTCGCAACAAGAACAACGCATCCTCGTGCCTTACGCCAATCCTGCCACGCTGACTCATCTGATCGACTTTGCCTTATTGCTCAAAGCCCCCAAATCCAGTGAGCCGATTTATCCGCTTTCGATTGTACTGGACGGAGAGACCTCGAGGGAACAGGTAATTGCCAGTCGCCGACTGCTGCAACCCGCGCTGGAACATGCTTCCAGGGAAAATGTGCATTTACAGCCGATCCACCGTGTGGACATCAACCCTGTGGGCGGCATGCTGCGCGCGGCTACGGAACTGCTCGTCACCGATGTAGTCATTGGCTGGCACGGCTCGCCTTCTGCGACGGAGCGTTTGTTTGGAACCATACTCGACAACCTGCTCGACCAAAGTAAAGAAATGCTGTTTGTGCCAAAAATGACTCGTGAACCCTTTGGTTTTCAACGAGTTATCGTAACTACACTACCCAACTGCCAATACGAAGCCGGCTTTCTGGAATGGATTCAACGCCTGAGTTATATGGCGCAGCACCTAAACGCCCCGGTCGAGATTTTTGCGGTGTCCGAATCGATTCCTTATTTAAAAGAAGCTTGCCGCAAAGAAAAGGGTTTGAGAAATACCAAGATCCATACCTGGATCGATTGGGAAGAGCTGTTTGACATGCATAAAAAGTTGATTGATAAAGACTTGTTGCTGGTGGTAAGCGCCAGAAACGGTTACATCTCCTACCATAGCAGCCTCGAAAAATTACCGGATTATCTTGAAACTTATTTACAAAATCGAAGTTTTGTACTGGTTTTTCCTGCAATTGTTTAGTTTTGGAATGGAAATTATTATAAAGTCTTTTAATGATTGATTCAAAAAACATTGAATCTTGATTGGCAGGACAAAACTCCTTTCAAGCAAGCTGTGGGTACTTGCGCCGGTGCTGGGCATTGGTATTTTTATTGTGTTGTACGTGATTGCTGCATTGTTGTATCCCGGTGGATCCAGTGTGGACAGGGACGCCGAGGGTTTCAGCTGGATTCATAATTACTGGTGCGATTTATTATCAAAATGGGCAAAAAACGGGCAGCCGAATGCCGCCTGGCCAGTGGCGCTCACGGCAATGATCACGCTTTGTCTGTCGCTTTCGCTTTTCTGGTTTTTTGTCCCCGGGTTACTGAATACTGGTAAGCATCATTATGGCATCGTGCAGCTTTCGGGCATAGCCTCCATGATGCTGGCTATTTTTATATTTACAAATTATCATGATTTCATTATAAATGCAGCTATTTTTTTTGGCGTCATTGCGCTTTCCGGTACATATGTGGCGCTTTACCGGAGCAAAGCTTACAAAACCCTGGCATTCGGTGTGTTTTGCCTGATACTGGTGCTTCTGAATGGTTATATTTATTATACCAAATATTTGATATTCATATTGCCATTATTACAAAAAGTCACCTTTTTTCTTTATCTGTTGTGGATTTTATCGATCAATTTAAAATTATTTTCAAGATAGAAAATTAAAGCAAACCGGGCGTGAAAAAAAGAATGATCAATTTGGAAAAAAGCCCAATTCCTTATTTGAAAATATGGAATGGAGTCGCTATGTTTATTGCGCCAACATACTCATTTTCAGGCATACACCCCATACCATTAATAATCGCATTCCGATATTTAACACTAAAACCTTCAATAATGAAACACCTATTTCTGTTAAGTGCTTTTCTGCTGTGTATCAGTGTATTACAAGCACAAGGATACAAAAAGCTCTTCAACGGCAAAGACCTGACCGGCTGGACCGCGCACGGCACCGAGCTTTGGTACGTTGAAAAGGGGCACCTCATCTGCGAAAGCGGGCCCGACCAACAATACGGCTACCTCTCCACCGACCAGCATTACAAAGATTTTATCCTGCAACTCGAATTCAAGCTCGAAGCCAATGGCAACAGCGGTGTGTTTATTCGCTCCGGCATCGAAGGGGTGAAGATCAGCGGTTGGCAGGTGGAAGTGGCGCCGCCCGGCAAAAGCACCGGCGGCATCTACGAATCCTACGGCCGGGGCTGGCTCATTAAACCGACTGCCGAAGGCGAAAAAGCATTGAAACCGGACGGCTGGAACAAAATGCGTATCCAAATGACCGGCGATGAAATTACTACCTGGCTGAACGGCAAGCAAATGGTGAACCTGAAAGACGAAAAAATCGGGCAAGGTGAAGGTTTTATTGCCTTGCAAATCCACGACGGTGGCGGCATCAAAGTACGCTGGAGGAAAATCAGGATCAAGGAATTATAATAATTCGACAGTTTTCTGGTCGGTAGTAAATAATTCTGCATGGTATGTAATAGTTTTGATTTTAACTAACTAAACATTTTAAATAGATATGAAAAATAAATCCGCCTCGTCCCGCAGGAAATTCCTGAAAAAGCTATCTGCTTCTTCGGCAGCTTTTGCCTTGGGAACCAGTGCCTTTGCGGCAAAAAACAAACCACAACTGATTGAATATCTGCATCGTCCGGCATACAGCGCCAACGACCAGGTGAATATTGCGCTGATCGGCGCCGGCATCATGGGCCTGCAGGATACGCTCACCGCGCTGGAAGTGCCTGGTGTCAAGCTCGTGGCTGTTTGCGATCTCTATGATGGTCGTCTGAAAGAGGCCAAAACTCGTTGGGGCAATCAAATTTTTACGACCAGGAGTTACAAGGAAATTCTCAACCGCTCCGATGTGGATGCCGTGATCATTGCGACATCTGACCACTGGCACCAGCAGATTTCGGTGGATGCCATGCGCGCCGGCAAGCACGTGTACTGCGAAAAGCCGATGGTGCATTCGGTAGTAGAAGGACCTGCGGTGATCAAAGCCCAAAAAGAAACCGGTAAGGTATTTCAGGTGGGCAGCCAGGGTGTGTCGTCCCTCGGCAATGAAAAAGCCAAAGAGTTATTGAAAGAAGGTGTGATCGGCACGCTGAACTACGCCGAAGGTTTCTGGGCGCGGCATTCACCCACTGGCGCCTGGCAGTACCCGATCCCGGAAGATGCTTCGCCTCAAACGGTGGATTGGGAAACCTTCGTCAGCAATACGACGAAGCGTCCATTTGACAAAACGCGCTTTTTCCGTTGGCGGAACTACCTCGATTATGGCACCGCCATGTCGGGCGATTTGTTTGTACACTTATTCTCAAGCTTGCATTTTATCACCGATTCTTTTGGTCCGAATAAGGTCTATGCTTCGGGGGGCTTGCGCTACTGGCTGGACGGTCGCGAAGTACCTGACGTACTGCTGGGTACTTTTGATTACCCGGAAAGCAAGGCGCATCCGGCGTTTAATTTGTCGCTACGTTGCAATTTTGTCGATGGTACGAGCGGCACGACTTACCTAAAACTTGTGGGTAGCCTGGGTTCTATGGATATTACCTGGGATAGCGTGACCGTGAAGCGCAACAAAACGATTCAATCCGATGATCCTTTTATGATCGAGCAGATGAAACGAATGGGTACGCCGGTGAGCGACCGCAAGCAAATGCTGCCGCCGGAAGAGATCACTTACGCAGCAGAGCGAGGCTATAAAGGTGGTCCGTACGATCATTTTGTGAATTTCTTCACCGCGATCCGCAATAACAGCACCGTGGTGGAAGATGCGATCTTCGGTTACCGGGCTGCTGCGCCGGCTTTACTGTGCAATGACAGTTACAATCAGGATACCGCCATCCTTTGGGATCCCGAGAAAATGCAATTGGTGAAAAAGTAAATTTTCTAATTCAAGACCTGGCGAGTTTCTAAAACCTGCCAGGCTTATAAAATAATAATATGAAATCCATTTTCCTTTTTATCATAGCAATTGCCGTTGCCTCCTGCAATCAGGCGAGCAAGGCTCCTGCGGAGACAGAAACAACCGAAACTGCTAAAGAACCGGTTAGCTTGTTTGACGGACAAACCCTCCAGGGCTGGCATGGTTTCAACAAAACCGGCGAGATCACCAACTGGATGGTCGAAGATGGCGCGATGGTCTGCCTGGGCGCAGCCGAAGGCGATATTGGCGGGGACATCGTGAGCGATGCCGAATACGAAAACTTTGAACTGACCTGGGAATGGAAAGTAACCCCCGGCGGCAACAGCGGCGTGATGTACCACGTGGTAGAAGACCCGAAATACAAAGCGCCTTACGAAACCGGTCCCGAGTATCAGATGATCGACGATGTGGGATTTCCCGAAAAGCTCGAAGAATGGCAGAAAACCGCCGCCGATTATGCGATGTACACGCCCAATGACAAAAAGAAGGTAATGCCCGTCGGCGAGTGGAACACCAGCAAGATTGTCTTCGACAAAGGACACGTAGAGCACTGGCTCAACGGCGAAAAGGTGATCGAATTCACCGCCTGGGACGACGCCTGGACCAAACTCAAAACCGAAGGCAAGTGGAAGGACTTCCCCGACTACGGCTCCGCCAAAAAAGGCCGCATCGCCCTGCAAGATCATGGCAATAAAGTCTATTTCCGGAATATCATGATCCGGGAGTTGTGAGCAACGGTCCACGATCGTAACATCTTTATAAAATACGGCAAGAGCTGGCTGCATATCATATGTGGTCAGCTCTTTTGATATAGTAACCTACAAAATTTAATAAGGATTATTTATCTTGGCAGATGCTTTAGGTTAGATTATAAAAGCGATCCCTGTCAGCACTTAATATTAAAACAAATAAAACAAAAACCAATGAACACAAAACAGAGAAACGAAATTTTGAACAAAATTCAAAATATAAATCAGCATGACCTGGATAGTATTATTGCTAAAGCATTCCCTAATTCAGAAAACTTAAATGAGGAATGTATTGGACAATTCAACGCTCCTGAATTCAAAAGCTACCTGAAAAGAGCAATCAAACAACTTGAGAGTGAAATTAATTCAGATGATTTTCATTTTTTACAGACTAGTGCTGTAAATGTAACGAAAAGCGGAGATATTATTGATCTCAGTCAGACCTTAGAAAATATTAATGCCTATCTATCAAGAAATGAGCTCCAACATATAGAGGGAAATTTAAAAAATCTGATCAATTATCAGATTGCCTATGGATTCTGGAATAAATCCAAGGCGAAAATTCATAATGTAGCCCCTTTAGAAATTAAGAAAAGCAAAGAAAATCTAATGACTTTGCAGGAACAAGTGAAATTACAAATTAATCACTTGACTAAACAAAAAGAAGAAGTTGACAAGATTAAGCAGGAGTTTTCTATGTTCATAAATACAAAAAAAGGAGAATGGTCAGAAATTGAAAGCCTATTATCACAAGTCAAGGGTAATGCTAATACTATCAACACTTTGCTTCAAGATAGTCAAGCCAATAAGGGTAAGATAGAAGAAGTATTAAATACCCAAAATAAGCTTTTAGATGATGTAAGAACTCGTATTGAAACAGAAAGAAATAAGTATGAGGAATTTGAAAAGAAAAATCTGAAAACAGAGGAATCCCTTAAATCAACTTTATCTGAAGCTGAGAAAAAATTCAAGGCTTTCGAAGAACATTTCAATTTTATAGAAAGCAAAAAGAACGATATTTTAAAACTTACTGGATACGCTGCGGACGGCTCATTAGGTAGCAAGTTTTTTGCTAGGCAAATAGAACTAAAGAAAAGTATTCTAATCTGGGGAATTGCCGTTTTAATTAGTGTGGTTGGAACAGGTGTCTGGGTATATCTCGTTTTTACGCGATTTGCTTCTGTGAGTGAGACCGAATGGATCGGATTGATAATTAATATTTTAAAAACAGTTCCTGCTTTCCTTTTAATGGGCTTTACAATAAAACAATACGTAAAGGAAAGAAGTCTCCAAGAAGAATATGCGTATCGGGCTGCCGTTGCAATGACTATCACAGCATACTCAGAAATGCTCAAAGATTCGGACAGTGAGAATAATCTATCAAGGCAAAAAATGCTACTTGATGCCATAACTAAGGTATATGCTAGTCCGAGGATTCACAGGGATAGAGAGGATCGAATTTTTTCCATGAGTACCAGAGATTTACGAGAAGCTGTTAAAGAATTAACTTCTACTGTAAAGGAGATTAAAAATGATGTCTTAAAATGAAGTGATTTTTCGCCCCTATGATTATAAAAAATACCTTTTCGCTCCTTCTTAAGAGCAAATTCCTACTACACACCAGCTTGTCGCTCATCTCTTCCAGCAAAATCCTAACCCACACGAGCTTTCTGCTAATTGCTGCGAGCAAATAGCTGACACTTGTTAGCTTTAGGCTAATTCCCATTAGCTAAAAGCTAATCATCACGAGTAAATAGCTAATAGCAACGAGCTTGGAACTAATACTTACAAGCAAAATGCTGATGCCAATTAGCTCTGAGCTGCTTCCCATTAGCAAATTGCTAATAGCTACTAGCAAAAAGCTGATCGTGATTAGCTTTGAGCTCGTCGGTACCAGCAAAAGCTGATCTATAAGAGCTATTTGCTGATTAGAGAGCAATCAGGACAAATAAAAAATGGCGGCTGGTATTGACAAAGTATTTAAAAAGTAATTATATTTGTTCCTACACAACAAAGGCTTCACTTTTCTATTTTCTACCCAAACAAATAAGCAATTTCAAAGGCTACAAGGCTATTGTAGTACATTGCAACATCTTACATCATTACACATAAACGGCTTCCTGGAAGAGTGAATGATTACTCTTTTTGATTTCTATTTATTCACCAAAATAATGTGTAATGAAGTTGTACATTGATTTGAACAATATTCCTTCTCCTGAACAATTCGACGAGTGGGAGCGAATGCTGATCCTGCTAATAAGCGGTATGAAGGAAATGAAAATCAGCCTCTCCAACGAAGAAAGAGCCAGCCGCCGCAAGATGGGCAATCGCCATTCGGCTTATGCCAATACGGCCAAACATAGTGGCACTCAGTACGAGCAGATCATGCCACGCCATTTCACGCCGGATCAGTTTGATGGGGTATTGAACTTTTTTGACCGCATGCGCCGGCTGCGTTCGTACGTGAGTGAGTATTATGAACTGGTGGATGACTCAACCATGGCGGCGGGCATTGATGCCATGACCCTAACCAAGGTAGTACACGATGCCATTCGCAGTGCAAATAGGGTCGATCCTGCCTACGACAATGTGCTTCGGGAACTGGATGAATTTAATAAACGCGCCCAGGCGGAGGAAGCCGAAGCGGAAACAGAAGAAACAATTTCATAAATGCATGAAGGAGTTCCATAGCGCTTCTGAAAGAGAGTGGAAGCATGTAAAGAAGGAGCGCTATTTTTTTATGATTTCTAATATCAAAAATGATGTATCATGGAGCAATTTATCAACCCTAATGAAAAAATGACGCCAGAGAAATTGGAGGAATATGAAAAAATGTCTCAGGAATTAGATAAAACACGCAAGGATTTAGATGAAAAGTTCGATCAACTGAAGGCGGAATTCGCGGCAGCGGAAGGCGGGATGACCCCTGAATTAGAAGCCAAATATCAACATCAGAAAGAGCAATATTTGGAAGAACTGGATGCCTATATAGAAAAACTGGAGGTTTGTCAGCAAATAGCGGAAGAAAGGAAAGAGGAAGCTTTAGCACAGGTCACGGCAAGCGTGGAGGCGATTCTCCGAAAAATGTTACTAGCCGCCGAAAAGGATCCTTCTTTGAGAGCAGAGGTAGATGAATGGGTAGAATCTTACAAACAAACCTTTGGCAAAGAAGATATATTTGAAGTATAGGATTGATATATAGCGCTGGTGGTCAGTAGCTTTTGGGTAGAGTGGACGCGCTGTTTTCTTATTACTTACAATAAGCGGGCTATTGTTATATTCATTTACTAAAAAGCAAATAACATGAGAGCGCCGAGTCCGAATGAATTGGACGAACTGGTACAAGCGATTGAAAGTATGGCAATCCTGATCAGCCATTTAACCTGGGAATTTTATCAGGAAACCAAGAAAGAGAATCCGCATTCTTTTCCGGACAGACCGCTTTCTGAGAAGGAACTGGCGCGGTTGCCCAAGGCGGTTCCTTCTGAAAATACCCTCGAACTGGCCGATCAGGTCATGAATTTGATAAAGATAAACGACACCTTTCTGGATCGCTTGAGGACTATTTTAAGGATGGTGGACCATGCTACCATTGAGAAGGCAAGGCTACATCATGAAAAGCTGCGCCCATATAGTAAAGATGACCCGATGATCAGAGAAGTGGTTGAAAAACTGGATGTTATTTATCAAGAAGTAAAGGCAGAAAGAGGAAATGATACAACAGTTTTTGCTTGATCCCATGTGTTTGACGAGCGCCTGAAGCAAATGGAAATATGTAAGTAGATGCTATGTGTAAATATGTTTTTGTGGATAATAAGTAGATGACACAACGCCTTGCGCTTGAGCAGGGCGTTTGTTTTTATGATCAGGATTGGTTGATTCTTTAAAAAAAAAGGGCGTCTATACTTGTAAATTTTTCATATGAAATACTTGGATGTTATTATCAAAACTTCTTATATTGCGGAAGTATTCAACATTTTTCAGAATTACACATCCAAGTTACTTACCCAAACAAGAGCACCTTTGTATCAACTACTTGCTGGTAGCCTGTCAACAGGCTGCACGGTACTGTATTGATTGTAAATGATTAAAACATTGAATCATGGATTTTTATATTCATCCGGATGATGACCTTACGCCCGAAAAAATGGAGGAGATAAGGGCTATTATAGAAGATATGCAAGTATTTCTGCACGAAAAGCGTATGGAAATATTCCACGATAAACTCGATTTACTGGAGGCGGGAGGTGGTATGACGCCTGCATTAGAGGCAGAATATCGCGCCCGGCAAAGTGCGCAAATTCAGGATCTGGAAGAACTGGAAAAGGAACTCCGGACTTTAACTCAAAAAATCGAAGATACCAAACTTGTAATCGGCGCCAGACTTTTTGAAAAAGCTAAAGTCATACACCAGGCCCTGCGCGAAGCCAGCAAAACTGACCCCTCGCTGGCAGAAATCGTGCAGGAACTGGATGCTTTATATAAGCAGGCACTCGAAGAACAAGGCGAAGAAGATTTGCCTGAGTCTGATGCATGATTAAGATTTTGCCTTCTTGTGTAAATTTGTTATTGTGAGTAAATAAATTCTCACCGACGACGCCTCGCCGAAAAGTGAGGCGTTTGTTTTTATACGATTGGGGATTATATTTGTAGCG
>CAZGAU010000066.1:0-26584 GCA_964523725.1 uncultured Saprospiraceae bacterium | reverse complement strand
AGCCGACACCACGGCGCTGGAAGCCGAGATCGATCAACTGGTGTATCAGCTATACGGCTTAACGGCGGAGGAGATCGCCATTGTGGAGAGAATATAATATCGGCCTATTTTTTAAAGTTCGGGGGCATGCTGCTACTCCTTTTCACAATTCCCAATATATTTCCAACCAGCCTGTACCCAACATCTTGGTCCATGTAATAAATGAGTAAAAGTCTCTATATGCGATTCAATTTTTTCATATTTCCCATTTTTACATTTACAAGTTCTATCCTCTGATATGGAGGAACAATATTTATTAGCCTTTCTTCGAGCAAGAGATTTTAAGTAATCTTCCATTTTATCAGCAAGTTCCTCAGTTGATTCTTTAGCTCTGTTAATTATTTCCTTCCAGTCATCTTTTTCGTCAATATCTGTACATTGCCCCCAATAAATCAGGGTTTCAACTAATCCTTCGCCATTACATTTTCCTTCGCACTTTCTTGGCACATCTTGTAAACTTGCGGATAATTGCTTACCAAATTGAATTCCTAAGAAAAATTCATCATAAATTAGAGATGAAGTATCTGGAAATCTAAATGAACTTGAAAGATTATATCCAGTGGGAAAAGAAATTTCCATTTCAGATAATGCTTCTAAAATTTCTTCTTTATGAAATTCTTCCAATATACCCTTCAATTTACTGATGTTGTTTTTTTTGAGGCTTTTCATAAACAATAGATTTATGTTTTCTAAATATGAGAAATAATTAGAACCTTATTTCACCACCGATAGAGAAACCATAATCCCACTTGGATTCCTCCCGTCTTACCCAGCACTTGAATTGAATAATTGACAAGTCGCTTTCACGGTGTTCCTTGAGTGGATAATGATAATAGGTCAATTCTAATTCTGAATTCCATTCGCCACCTCTAAATCTAAATTTTCGATCAAGAAATTCTTTACCTTCAAGATTGATTTCTCCTTTTATTTCATCACCGTTGTCTAGAACTGCTTCAAATTCAAATGGTTTCCAGATTAATTCTACCTTTGTTGGATCAAATCCATTTTCTAAAACATCTGACGGCGAGTCATATCCAAGGCGAGGTCTGCCAAAATCATAGGTAAATTCTGGATTACGGGGTGTTGAAATTACCGGTTCTTCAAGATCGTCAGATAAACTTCTTGGTAATCTTTGAAAAGGATTTTCTCCTTTCGTAAGCGATTCAATCGAATCTTCGACTACTGCACCTAACTTTTTCTCAAAATAATCTAAAGCGGTTGCTGCTTCGCGCTTTTTCGTTTCATCAGTTTCACTTTCATTAAATGTTTCAAGAATTGGCTCTTTTACTTTGTCAGAAAATTCATCTTTAATTTTATCAGCAGCTTTTTTAGCCGCTTCTTCTTTAATTTGTTTTAAGACTTTTTCGATTAATTCTTGAAGATTCATAATATTTGTTTTAATAACTTATTTCAATTTGTAATAATATTGAAATAATAATGGCATTTGATTTCTGTTAATGGCAATATCGTAGGATTATATAATATCTCCCAGGTTATCCAAGGAGTTCATAATCACTTATTATACCTCGATTGGTAATACAATGTAACTTTTATGTAACACTAACCTTCCAACAGATATATCGTAAAAAAATACCATAATATTAAAAAAGCACCTAACGACTGGCGCATGTCCACGATTTATCGATTATTATGATATACCAGGGATAACGAAATTACTGTTCGTTGTAATCAGAGAATCTTTCAGGAAATAAACTAAGCTTCGTGTGTGGTTAAACTTTCCAATCAGCGATGACAAGGTAAATCAGGTAAGTTTTATCAGCGGTTGCCAGGGTTCGATTTTTTGATATTTTCCAATGCTTGCATTCCGGTTTTGACGTTGCAAATTTGGACAGGTATTGTACAAATATACACAATTAATCAACCTGGTGCAAGCCGGCAATATGAGTACCGCGTTTGTATTATCCCATTTTAAATTATCGGCTGCCTGCTCTTGGCGCTGTAAAACAAATACCCCGCACTCCATCATCCTCCACGTATTTATTTACAGGTTCACATCATAACAATACATCTTTTATTCACACAAATAGCCGATAATATCATACAGACGTACGATCAATTAATGCGGAGGCACGATGATATCATACAGATGGGCAACGATATAATACGGATTGATGACAAATCAGGACAGACGGGCAACGATATAATGCAGATGGACGACCATATAATACACCCTAACAACAAATTAATACGAACGCATGACCATATAATACAGACGGGCAACAATATAATACAGATCGATGACAAATCAGGACAGGTGGACGACGATATAATACAGATAGGTTGCGAATTAATACAGATGGGCAACAACATAACAAAACTATTCTTTTGTATCACATTTCTGTAAAACAGCATCATACATATACCTATTCATTTACCAAATATAAGAAAATAGCTTTATCGGCATGATTTACATATCCGTAAAAAAATTCATTTTTCGACATATACAGGTATTGACAATATGATAAGCACCACTTATTTTTGTAGCTACTTACCCAACATATAAATACATCAACACAAGGCACTGAGGTAGCAATGCTGGTATTGTATTGTTTCACCTAAATTATATACCTATGGCATCTACCGTAGAAAACTCATTTGGTGCGCGGCTCGCACGCGCGCAGAAAATGTTGGGTTGCATCAGCACCTTCCAGAATTTTACACCACCCCGGTACGAGGAAACGCCCGCCGGCTTGTCGGATTTGATCAATCAGATCATTGCCCTCAATCAGGAAGAAACTTCCTTAGAACAGCAATACAACCTAATGGTGAAAACCCGCGAAAATCTGTTTTATGAAGATGCATATTGCATCACCAAGCTCCTGGCGATGATCCGCGGCTCCGTAGAAGCTCAATACGGCAAAGATAGCATCGAATTCAAACAGGTGGACGCAGGGGTTCGCCAGCTTCGTACCAAAGGTCCGGCTACAAAAGCCGCTACCGCCGATATGCCCGAAAGCAAAGTATCGCAATCGGAGCGCTCTTATGGTTCTCTTACGCAGTATTTCAGCGATTTGGTCACGGTTCTGTCCCAATTGCCGGGGTTTAATTCGAGTAACCCGGTATTGCAATTATCCAATCTACAAAGTCTGGTCGTGCAGGCGAATCAATTGGCTTTGGAGATAGCCATGCGCCGCCAGTCCTTGACCAATTGCCGCGATCGCCGCCGCGATGCTTACAAAGAGTTAAAGAGCCGGGGCAGTCGCATCAAGGCTTATACCAAATCCAACTACGGTTTGAGTTCTTCGGAGTACAAGCAGATCAAGGGGATTGCCTTGTAAGGTTGGCTGGCAAAAGTACACAAATCGTACCTGAGGGCACGGTATAAAATTTAATGCCATCATTTACCAAAAAGCTGTCCCGACGGAACAGGGAACTACGGTTCTTACAATGTTTCAGAGGGACAGACATTTGGTAGATTTTTCCTACAGTACAGGAATAATTGTTTTTATCAATGTCCCGTAGGGACAAATTATCATTAGAAAATTTCAAACGAAGAAAGCAGCGGGCTCAACGGCGCAAATGAAAATTTAATCTTGCAAAGGAAAGATCATAAATGTACTAGGTGGATTACTGCATCAATGTCCCGTAGGGACAAATTATCGGTAGACCAGTTATTATTTTTAAACCACACCCGTGTTGTGAATATAAACCGTACCTAACGGCACGGTATAATAAAATTAAATATTGTTTTCTACCCAAAAGCTGTCCCGCCGGGACAGAGAACAACGGTTTATATATTGCTCCAACGGAATAATTTTTTGGCAACATATCAGCCATACCTAACGATAGGGCGCAAAATCAAACAATATCATCTATCAAAATGCTATTCCTGCGGGGCAGGAATCATGAAAACCATCATGTCCCAGGGAGGCAAATTATCGGTAACAATCACAAACGAAGAAAGGGTAACACTGCAACAATGTCCCATAGGGACCAATTATTGGTAGACCGGTTATTATTTTTAAACCACACCCGTGCCGTAGGTACGGGTTATGCTTTACCTAACAATAATCGCATTTGCGCAGGCGCGCTCGCCTGCATGGTCGAATTGTTTATTATCTGAAGGAAAGTTTACGACGCCATTATCGGGTTTACCTTGTATATACATGGTGGTGGAGCCACCTCCGTCGAGGTTGATCGCTGCTTTGCACCGGAGGGTTTTTAATAAGTCGGCTAACTCGAATAAAGTCATGCCTGCGGCTTCTGTATTGCGCCCGTCCACCGTCACTAGCAGGATGGTGTTTTTCTTGATAATGCACGCGCAGGTACGCGGGTGGCGGTTGGTATTAAATACATTGTCCGAAAGCTTTTCTTTGGCGCCGTTGAGCAGCAGTACGGGTCCGGTAACGAGCACGGTCTCGTCGGTTGGGCTGGTGTTGTACACTTCATTGGGCTGAGCGTATTCTATTTGTACATCACCGTCGGCTTCAATGATCAATGCGCCGGTGAGCAGGGCATGTCCCTGCGTGGGCAGGTCATCTATCACTTGTCCGTTTACTTTGAGGTAAGTTGCGGAGCCCCTACCCTCCCTTATTTTGAAAAAACCGGCGTTCACCGCGGCGATTGCCTGGTTGTTCATCGCCAGTTCGCTGGTGCGCAGCAGCGTATCGGTCACATAAGCCAGCGCAAGCGCGCGTTTCCTGGTATTGATCTTGAGTACATGGATACTTTGCTTGGAATTGTACAACTGATCGGTATGCGTGGATTGCCAACGCAGCCCCGGCGCGATTTTTTCGCTTTGCCATTGGAGTTTAACGGCGGGTTGGCTGTACACTATTACTACCAGCAGCAACATACTAAAGGAAAGGGTGTAATGTTTCATGTTCTTTGTTTGCAAAATGATGCCTGCAAAGTAATCTAAATTGCAGTTATTATTCGGAGAAATGTCTGCAAAAACCGCAGGAATTGCGTAACTTGTCTGAACACTTTTCCCTTCCGGCTTTTCTACAAGTGAGATCATTAAGCTTGAAAACCACCCGAAAGTAGCGTACGAAACAGTTATTATGATAAGGACTTTTTTGAAAATTATAGCCTGGATATTTGCCGGGCTTGTGAGCTTGTTTGTATTGGTCTGGTTGTTAATTCAAATCCCGGCTGTGCAGAACGCTATTGTTCAAAAAGTCACCAATATTCTTTCTCAATCGCTTCAAACAAAAGTCTCCGTTGACCGGGTTACCATTCGCTTTTTTAAAACCGTTGCCATTAAGGGCATTTATATGGAAGATTTGCAGCAGGACACGCTGCTGTACGCGAAGGATATCGGCGTCAATATTGGTGTATTTGACTTGTTTAAGAATCGGATTCACCTCAACAAAGTGAGTTTGACCGGCGCTAAGGTGCATTTACATCGTCCCGCCGGCGACAGCGTGTATAATTATCAGTTTATTGTGGATGCGTTTACGCCCGAGGAGCCCGACACCACTGCCAAATCCCCCTGGACGTTTGGGATCAACCGTCTATCTGTTCAAAATACCTACTTCCGGATGCTGGATGAATTCGGCTACGCCGATCTGGAAGCTGATGTAAATGTTTTGGAGCTGCGTGTGAATCAATTGGATATGGATGCGCAAATATTGAACGTTGATTTGATTCAATTGTCGGATTCTAAAGTAACCTACGCGGTGTTAGCTTCCCCACCGCAGGCATCAACTCCGGATACGGCGCAAGCTACCCAAACAACACCTGCATTCCCTGATATAGGCTGGACTCTAAAACTAAATAAGCTGCGATTTGATCGTAATTATTTAAGCTATCATAATAAAAATACGGAACCCACTCCTGATGTTATTGATTACGATCATATTACATTAAGTGCCTTACATGCCAGGCTGGATGATCTCGTTTGGGAAACAACCTCCATTCGCGGCAAGATAGAAAGCATTGGTTTTAAAGAGCGCAGTGGTTTTCAGCTCGACCGGCTTGCTGCGAATTTGGCAATGAGCGATCAGCGCATTACCGTACAGGATTTTATTATAAAGACGCCCCAAACTGATTTTGAGGCTTCTTCCACGCTTAATTATAAAGATTTTGCCGAATTAGTCAATGATTTTGTAAATAAAGTACAAATCGATCTGCGCATTGAGCAAAGTGCTTTGGCTTATCAGGATTTGGCTTACTTTGCGCCATCCATCAAGGAGATCAAGCAATTAAATACCCGGCTTAATGAACGCATTCAGCTTCGCGCCGAGGCAAACGGTACCATCAACGACCTGAAACATTTTAGCACGACTCTGATCATTAAGAACGGATTGCATTTGCGCGCGAGTGGCGCTGCCCGCCAGCTGACCGATCCGGAGCGCTTGCAGTTTAATCTTGACTTGCAGGAATTATCTACTTCGTACGATGATTTTAAACGGCTGACCCGCGGCATCAATTTACCCGCAGGTTTGGACACACTGGGGCAGTTTGCGCTTAGCGGGCGTTTCCGGGGCAGTCTGGATACGATCTACGGGCAAAATGTGGTATTGAACACGCAAAGCTACACCGGTTTTCGCGGTGATCTGGTCGCCATGCAGGTTACCAATCCCGATAAGTTATCTTTTGATCTCAGCATTATAGAATTAAAGACCCAAGCCAAAGATTTGAATGGCTTCGCGCAGATGCCGCCGCAGGTGGTGAATCTCGGGCAAGTCCGCTATGTGGGTGATCTTTCGGGCACTTTGACTAGGTTTAACCTCAAAGGTAATTTACAAACCGACGCCGGAGACGCTGTCACCGATCTTTCGCTTGATTTTAACAAAGATTACAGCAATGCCGGCTACAGCGGCGACTTGAGCCTGGACGGTTTTAACTTGGGGAAAGTTTTATCCGACACAAGCATCGGTAAAATCACCTTAGCCTTGCGCGGCGAAGGCAGAGGTCTGACGCTCGACAGTATTCGCGCCGACATAAAGGGTACTATTGCAGCGCTGGATTACAGAGGTTACGAATACAATAACTTGCGGATTGACGGCGACTTTAATCAAAAGCAATTTACCGGCGAAGCCAGGATTGAGGATGCTAATCTGAGCTTTGATTTTCTGGGAAATGTCAACCTGAACGACTCGCTGCCGGTGTTTCGTTTCACTGCCAATGTGGATACGGTTAATCTCAAGCAACTTAATTTATCACCAGACTTTTACGGCTTTAGCGCCAAGTTAATCGCGGATTTTACCGGTTCCAACCTCGACAACCTGGACGGCGCCGCGCGCATTCAAAACCTGGCAATTTCCAATGACACCGCGTCTTACTACACGGATTCCATTATATTAAAGGCCAATCTGCCCGGCGCTACCCAAAAACGTCTGAGTCTGCATTCGGACTTCCTGACCGCGCGTATTGAAGGCAATTATAATGTGGCCGATTTACCTAAGCTGATGCGAAATTTTGTCAATGATTATTTCCCGATTGATCAATTGATCAATCCAAAGGATACACCACCGGAACTGGCGCTGGAACCAAGTCCAACGGGAGAAGTACCTGACCAATCTTTTGATATATTGATACAACTGGATCATCCGGTGCCCTTACTGGGGCTGTTTGTACCCAATCTGGAGCAACTGGATACGGCATTTTTTGCCCTGCAACTGGATACAAAAAAACGAAGTTTGCAACTGGAAAGTGCGATTCCCAAACTGGTTTGGCAAGGCAGGTCATTGGAGGATATCCGGCTGGAAGGACAGGGTACTCCCGAAATATTGAAAACTGCACTCACCGTAAAGCATGTAGATTACGGCGGTACGCAGGCTTTGCCGGTGGTGGGTGTGAATTTATCTTTGGCAAATGACAGTTTGTTTATAAGTCTGGAAGCTAAAGAACAAGCTGCGAATGATGAAGAAGCTCCTACGCGTTTGGCCCTGGGCGGGCGGGCGTTTCTGGCGGATAGTTTGTATCATTTTGTATTTGCACCGACCTTTGTATTGAATAATAATTCCTGGAATATTCCACAGAATAATGAAATATTATATCGTAATAATTACCTGGATATCAATAACTTTTCCCTGAGTCGCAACAATCAGCGCATCACGGTCAATTCTACCGGAGAGCCGCAGGATAATGACTTCTCCCCTATGCTCATTACTTTTTCCAATTTTAAATTGCAGGAAATTTCCAGACTCTTGAAGATGTCGGAAGACATGTATGCCGGCGATGTCAACGGTGACATCACCCTCCGCGAGCCACGTACCAACCTCAATTATCTGGTGGACATGTCCATTAAAAATATAAAGTTAAACGAAGAATCAATTGGGAATTTAGTTGTCAAAGCCGAGCAGGACGCACAGCGCCCGGTTATCCGCATCGACGCCGCATTGGATGGGGAGCGCAGCAAAGCAACAGTAAACGGCGCCTACGCTTTAGTCGATAACAAACTCGACCTGAACGCCGACATACAATCCTTTGAATTACAATTACTTGATCCGTTTCTTTCCGGTATGATCGAGGATAGCCGCGGAACTATGTCCGGGAATTTCAGTATTACCGGTCCTCCGGATCGACCAGGAATCAACGGGGCGATTAATTTGAACAACATCAGCACTATCCTTGGCATTACCGGCGTGCGCTACACCATTCCGGAAGAAGAAATCCGCATTGATAATCAGCTCATTGACCTGGGTAGCATGCGCCTGCTGGATGAAAACAACAATGAGGCTACCCTCAGCGGTACACTGAATTATACCGACCTTGCAAACATCGGTTTGGATCTTAATTTTTCTACCAAACAGTTTCCTGTATTGAATACAAAAAGCGCACAAAATGAGCTGTATTACGGGAAATTGCTGATCGCTGCCGATGTGTCTATCGCAGGAACCGTGAATGAACCTCGCATTGATGCACAGGCGAGTACACTGGCCGGATCGCAGTTGTTTGTTCAACCGCTTACAACTCAGGAAGCTGTTGCCAGCCAGGAGGATTACATTATTTTTGCCAACCCTGCTACTTTGACTGCTGAAGACACCGCACGAACGCTGGATCAGGAGTATCGGATCAACCGCCGGGGTATTGATCTAGTCTTGAATTTGGAAGTTACCTCTGGCGCGGAATTACAGATCATCGTTGATCCCACATCGGGTGATAAATTAATTTGCCGGGGCAATGCAGATTTGACCGTGGGCATGAATCCCACCGGTGAAATGGACATTACCGGGAGTTACCGAATCACCAGCGGGAGTTATTCGCTTAATTATCAAGGTATTGTAAAGCGACAATTCGGCATTCAGCCCGGCAGCCGGCTTGATTTTATTGGCGATCCGCTGGATACTCGCTTCGATGTAACCGCCACTTACACCACGCGCACCCCTACGTACGAACTTATTCGCAATCAGGTAACGGCGTTGACTCAAGAACAGGCGCGTCAGGCTAAAACCCGCTCCCCCGTGACTGTGGTCATGAACATGCGCGGTGATCTCGACGAACCCAGTATTAATTTTGACATTCAAATGGGCGACCAGGAAGCCAGTCCCGTGACCAGCGTGGAAGCTCAGGCATTGGCGCGTTTGCGCGATAATCCCAGCGAGTTGAATAAGCAGGTTTTCAGCTTGTTGTTATTTAATAGTTTCCTCGCCGAATCCAGTGGCGGCAGCAGTTTGGCGGAGGCGGGCACCTCGGTCTATCTTTCCAGTGTAAGTAATTTGGTAACCAATCAGTTAAACCGTTTGGCTGATCGTTATATCAAAGGTGTGGAAGTAGACATTGGGGTAGAATCCTACCAGCGGCAATACGAATTGGCGGAGGAGGGCAACACCGTAACCGAGCTGCAACTTGGCGTGAGCAAGCAATTATTCAATGACCGGCTCTCTGTCCGGGTAGGTGGCAATGTGAATGTAACCAGCGAGAATTCCCTGTTGGTGGAAGGCGCCAATTTCTCGTCCATTGCAGGTGATTTTGTGCTGGAATATAAATTGACCGAAAAGGGAAATTACATTTTGCGCGTGTTCCGCCGGGAAAATTATGATGTATTGGATCAGAGCAATGTGCCGCAAACCGGCGTGGGTATTTCGTTCAGAAAATCCTTTCAGGGGCGCAGCAAATCTGATAAAAAGCGGAAACAGGATCAGGAAAACTTGAACGAGTCCGACGCCATTTTACCAAACGAGCAAAAGAAAAAGAATGAATAAAATGAATAAAACAATAATTAAGTAATGAATCGGCATGGCATTGTCATAATCGCGCTAGCCTGTTTGTTTGCTGCCTGTTCGACCACAAAATACGTGCAGGAGGATGAATTATTATATAATGGTACCAAAATTACATTTACCGATTCTAAAAAAATAAAACATAAAAAACAATTGGCTTCCGATCTGGAAACCTTCGCCCGCCCCAAAAAAAATTCCAAGCTTGGGCTCTGGTTTTATAATATCTTTCATAATCCCGATAAAGAAAAAGGCATTGGCAACTGGATCAGCGGCAAACTCGGCGACCCTCCGGTTTTATTTCAAGTCTCCGACGCGCAACGCAGCCAGGCGCTTATGGAAAATTATTTGCACGATAATGGTTATTTTGGTTCTGTGGTCACTTATGATACCCTTATTCAAAAAAAGAAGGTAAAAATTTCATACAATGTAACAAGCGAAGGACAATATCAAGTCAGGCAGGTCTATTTCCCGGAAGATACCACTCCCGTTACAAAGTTCATTCAGGAAAACATCAGAAAATCGAAGCTGAAAGCCGGTCAGCCGTATCGCCTTGCGGATATACAGGCAGAGCGGGCACGCCTGGCCCGGATCGCCAATAATGCAGGATTTTTCCGCTTTAATGAAGATTTTATTTACTTTTTTGTGGATACAACGGGAGGGAGTTTACAGACCGATCTTTATCTCCGCATAAAACCGCCGACCGATACGACGCGGCACGAGCGTTATTATATGCATAATGTGGTAGTATATCCTTCTTATAATCTGGATAAAGAAATTGCCCCAAAATTACAAGATACCATTCAATATGAAGAATTGCGCATCATCCAGCAGCAAGCTTTTGTAAAACCTCAAACGCTTGAGCGTGCCATCGCTCAGGATAAAGGCGATTTATATGCAAAAAAACTGCAAGATCAAACCATTAATCATTTACTTGACCTGGGCATTTTTAAGTTTGTTAACTTAAAATATCAGATTATTGAGCAAAATGACACCAATTATTTACAACGCATCATCAACCTGACGCCGTCGCTTACACAGGATGTAACCGCCGAACTCGAAGCCAGCACCGAAGCCACAGATTTTCTGGGTTCTGCGCTCTCCGGCTCTTATGTGCACCGCAACCTGTTCAGAGGCGCCGAGCGCCTGGATACGCGGCTTTCCGTGGGTATGCAAACCCAACTCAACCGCCGGAATACTTCTATTCCGTTTATTAACACCCTGGAGTTTTCTGCGCAGGCGAGCCTTTCATTTCCCCGATTTTTGGTGCCTTTCCGGCTGCCGGAAGTATCTGCTTATTATGTACCGAAAACAAAAATCAGTATCAGTAATAATTTTCAGCGGCGCACCAACTTTTTTACGATCAACTCTTTTCAGACGGAATTCGGCTACGAATGGCAGATGACGCGCTACCAGCGGCATTCATTTACACCACTAAATATTAATTTAGTGCAATTACTAAATACTTCCAATGAATTTGATACCATATTAAATAACAATCCGCGCCTGCGTCAAAGTTTTAGCAATACCGCTATTTTGGGCTTGCAATATGAATTTCGTTACACCGACCAGGAAATTAATACATTTAAAAATTATTTATTCTTCCGGGGAGCGGTCGAATCCTCAGGCAATCTGGCTTCCGCGCTCGCATCCACAGGGCAGAACGGCGAATCCGGCAAGTTCCTTGGCACCCGTTTCTCTCAATTTATACGATTTGATACAGAAACACGATATAATATTTTAAATAAAGGCAATTCGTTGGTCGGGCGACTGGTCATTGGTGTGGGCATTCCATATCATAATTCCAGTGTAATGCCTTACATTAAGCAATTTTTCGTGGGCGGCGCCAACAGCATCCGGGCTTTCCCGATTCGAGGACTCGGGCCAGGCAGCGTACCACCGGATACGACCGCGCGCGCCAGCTTTTTTGACCAGACCGGCGATATGAAAATCGAAGCGAATTTGGAATATCGTTTTGATGTATTTTCTTTTCTGGAAGGCGCGGTTTTTGCGGATGCCGGCAACATCTGGCAACTGCGCAATGTCGATCAGGATCAAACGCCTCCCGAAGCGGAATTTGATTTCAATAATTTTCACAAGCAATTGGCGGTGGGCACCGGTGTTGGTATTCGCTTTGACTTTAGTTTCTTGCTACTGCGCTTGGATATTGCGTTCCCACTACGCAAGCCATTTTTGCCACCGAGCAACCGCTGGCTTTTTGATGAGCTGAAACCCTTGTCTGGCAAGTGGCGACGGGATAATCTGGTGTATAATATTGCGATCGGGTATCCGTTTTAAATCGATTTATTTACTTTCTTTCATTTCTTTTATTTGTTTTGAAAAAAAAGATACGGTGTCGAGGAGGTATCGTTTCACGATTTCCAGTTCCTCATCCGAGTAACTTTCATAAAACTGGTCCATTTGTTGCTGAAAACGCGTGAATACAGGCCCAAGTTTTTGCATGGCTGCTTCGGTTTGCGGCACAACGATCACCTTCCTTCGGTCGTCCGGTGCGCTTTCCCTTCTCACAAGTCCTTGTTTTTCAAGCCTATCAATCAATCCCGTGACGGCGCCAGTGGTAAGCCCCGCGAGCTCCGCCAACTGTCCTGCCGTCATGGAACCTTCCTGAAACAAGATATCCAGGTATTTATGATCCGTGCCCGAGAGCCCTGCCTTTTCAGCTATTGCCTGATGAAAAAGCACCGTAAACGTGCTCATTTTACGGCCGGCTGCCTCGATTTCTGCCAGAATTTGACTTCTTTTTACTTTTTTTCTTGACATCCTTGAAAATTATTTTTATCTTTGCAACTAAGATTCTTTATCGATAAGAAGATTAACTTCTAAACAAATTTACACATTTTATTTTATGTACTAAAAAAAGCTAATAAAAAATCACCCGACTATGAATTTGAAGCACATCCTGCTGTTGCTGTTGACAGCATTATATTTCATCATCATTGGAGCCGGATTGTGGGAAACCGCCAATGTGGTGCCGGTTTTGACCAAGGCCCCACCGGCTTCTTTTAAAATTTTGCAGGAGCCCTACGGCTTGGATTACGTTCATTTCTGGATTATTATGCATTCTGTTTTCGAAGTGTTATTCCTGATCACCGTTGTCCTTTACTGGAAAAACCGGCCGATGCGCAACAAGCTCGGCCTGGTTTTTCTGCTGCACATGCTGGTTAGGATTTCAACTTTCACCTATTTCGCACCGGTGATGCTGGAGGTTTTCGACACGCCGGCCGCCGATGCCATTGAGCCGGGCTTGTACGCTACCATGAAACAATGGCAATTTTTTAATTATATGAGAATGGGGGCCGAATTGGCACTGTCTTTTATTCTGTTTTCTATAATCATAAAATATTTCACAACCTTAAAATCAACTGAAAATGAGTCAATTACAATCTAATAAAGCCCTCATCATCGGTGGGGGAATCGCCGGCCCGGCTATGGCGCTACAACTTCAAAAAATTGGAATCCAGTCCACTATTTTTGAATCCCGATACGAACATGATATGAATCAGGGCGTTTTCCTGGGCATTACGCCCAATGGACTGAATATACTCCAGGAGTTTTTTGATCTGGAAATTCTCAAACAAGATTATACGCCTGGCAAAATGTGTTTTTATAATGCGCAAAATAAAAAAATTGGCGAGTTGGACACCCAACATCAGCTGAAAAAATATGGCGCAGAAACCTTACAGGTAAAAAGGACAGACATTAGCGCCGCACTCCGGAAGGAGGTCGTAGAAAACGGGATACCAATCAACTATGGCAAGAAACTGGTGCATCTTGAACAACATGATCAGGTAACTGCTTATTTTTCGGACGGCACAAGCGCTTCCGCAGATTTTTTGATCGCCAGCGATGGCGCACATTCGGTAGTCAGGAGCAAGCTGTTTCCGGATGCGCCTTCCCCGGTTTATACCAAACAGCTTTCCACAGGTGCTTTTGTACACATGCCGGATATGAAACCACATTTCGGTTTTATAAAAATGACCTTCGGTAAGTCCGCATTCTTTGCCTACGCAGTTTCCAATAAGGGTGAAGTCTGGTGGTTCAACAATTTTTACCGGGAGCAGGAGCCTAAAAGGGAAGAAATGGCAACCACTTTACAACAGGAAATAAAAAGCCATTTGCTGCATATCCACAAAGAGGATCCGGAACCTATTTTGGAGATCATTCGCTCGACCGATGAAATTTTTGCATATCCTATTTATGATATCCCATCGTTATCCAAATGGCATCAGGGTAAAATTTGTTTGATCGGAGATGCAGCGCATGCCACTTCACCGCATATTGGGCAGGGGGCCTCCTTGGCCTTGGAAGATACGGCGGTTTTGGCAAAATGCATTCGGAATGAAGCTGATCTGACCACTGCTTTTGAAAAATTCCAGCAAATCCGGCAGCCCCGGGTCGAGAAGTTAATCAAAACAGCTCGTAAGATCGGCAATAGCAAGTCAAAGCCCAATCCGGTCGCTACTTTTTTCCGGGATTTATTGCTTCGGCATTTTATTAAATTTGAAATAAAAAAAATGGACTGGATTTATAATTACACCTGTAAATGGAACGGAAACGAAAATTAATAAAACATGAGTCATCCCGAATTTTTGCTACACTCGTCCCATCGGGACGAAATATTGGTAGAAATGATCCATTGTGTCGATTCGCATGCCGTAGGTATGCTTTATAACGCGTACCGATGGCACGCCAAGACGTGTTTTTTTGCAAATATCTACCCATATTTTGCCCCTAACGGGCATTTTTAAAATTCGGGATGACTCATGTTATAATAATTATATTACAAAAACCTTACGGCTTAATCTTCTTACCCGGCTGCACGATCTCGAAATCCTCTTTTTGCTTGGATTTACGCACCATTTCTTTTACGTCTTCCAGGAGTTTTTTGGCATCATACACGATCCCGTCTTTCACCGTATATTTTACACCGCCTACGCGAACCACCTCATTATCAGCGGTTAAGCGAATCGCGCCGGTGCCGTATAATACGCTCAAGTCGGCGAGTGGATTTTCTTCTGTAATGACGAAATCCGCCAGTTTACCCACTTCGATGGTGCCGATTTGATCTTCCATACCCAAAGCCTGCGCGCCGTAGAGCGTGGCGGAGCGGATCACTTCCAGCGGATGGAATCCTGCTTCACGTAATAACTCCAGCTCCCGGATGTAAGCAAAACCGTACAACTGGTAAATAAAACCCGAGTCGGAGCCAGCAGTGACGCGGCCTCCGCGGTTTTTATATTCATTTACAAAAGTCATCCAAAGTTTATAATTTTCTTTCCAGGCGACTTCCTGTTCAGTGCCCCAGCTATGCCAGTAAGAACCGTGCGCCACCAGGCTCGGCATGTAAAATCTCCACAGCGAAGGCATAGTATATTCCTCGTGCCACTCGGCACGGCGGGCGCGGTGCAAGTCGCGATTAGCCTCGTAAATATTGAAGGTGGGATCAATGGTAAAATCGAGTTCGAGCAATTCGGTCATCACTTTATTCCAATGATCGGAGTACGGCGGCGCCGCTTGTTTCCAGAGTTTGCCGGCTTCCTCGAAGCGGTTTTGCTCGTTTTGGTAATTATAATCCAGTGGGTAATTCTGCACGGTTTGATTGGTAAATAAAGCTTCCGGCAAGCCGTACCAGTGCTCCATCGAGGTGAGTCCGGCACGAGCGGAATTCACTACATTCCAGCGCCCCACGTCCATTTGCGCATGGTGACAAGCCGAGCGCAGCCCGAGTTTTTTATTTTCTTCGAGTGCAGCCTGCATAATATCTGGATTTGCACCAAAAAACTTAATGCCATCCGCACCGTTTTTAGCGTTTTGGCGAACCCATTCGCGCGCCATTTCCGGGGTACTGATGGGGTCATCGCTGCCCTGTCCAAAGGAGGTATAAGCCAGAATGCGCGGTGCTACGATTTCGTTTTTATCGCTGCGTTTTTTTTGATCCAAAACCCAGTTCAAGCCGTTTCCAGCCGAAGGATCGCGAATAGTCGTAATGCCGTGCCCCATCCAGAGTTTAAACACATACTCAGCATCTGCGCCCTGCGCGCGTCCGCCGATGTGACCGTGCATATCCACAAAACCAGGCATCAGATACATGCCCGTGCAATCGAGTTCTTTACCGCCGGCTTTCAGTTTTGGGCGACGATCCGGGTCAATATCTGCGCCGGGAGGTCCCACGGTTTGAATTCTGGTGATGCGGTTGCCTTCCACTACAATATCCACCAGGCCGGTGGGCGGCGCGCAGTTGCCATTGATGAGCGTTACACCACGAATAATGAGCTGAGAATGAGGTCCGTCGCCTTCACCGACTTTGCGGTTGGGCGCTTTATCCACTTGGGCTTGTAATATAAATACTCCAAAAACGAGTAAAATTGTAATGAATATTCGATTCATAAGGGAAGGTTTAAAGTTCAAAAGTTTAAGGTTTAAAGTTTGAGGTTCAAGAGTTGGGGTTCTGAGGTTAGACAAAACAACTGTTGCTTTTTCCGAACAGTTGACCAAAAATAGAAAAATCCATCAGTTTGCACCAATGGATTTTTCACAGAATCGTTTTAGAATTTATTACTGTGCGAATGCCAGCCAAATCTTCCGTACTGGACGACGTGCCCGCAGGTAAAAGCGAACGACTTTCACTCGCGCAAGACGATAAGCGATATATAAGTTCGCCGGGATTTGTTTGTAAATAATTTCCCGAACGGTTTCGATATTGGCAATTAATATAATAAAACTGATCACGAAAAGTAATGCACCAATGGCGGCAGGCAGCGGATCCAGTTGTTGTTTCCAGAAAGTGCCCAACCCTACACCAAGCCAGGTGCCATATAATATCACATAATGAACCGCATAAATCGTGAGGGTCTCGCTACCGATTTTGGTCACAAGCGCGGGCATCTTTTTCCACCAATTGGTAATCCAGATGACCAGTGATAAGGTAATTAGCACTTGCCCCAGGCGAACCAGCAAATAGTTATTTTTTACCAACTCCTGGAAAGTGTACCAATCGGTCAGTTCGTGCAATGCACCCATCCAATGCGTTGAAAAAAAATGCAAAATCAAGCCCAGCCCCAGGAGTACCCAGGGGAACCACTTGGCAAAAGCCATTTGCGGGATGCGATTCAACCAAACGCCCAACACGCCTCCCAGTAAGGCATACCCAAGCCAGGGGAATAGCACGAAGACGGAACCATTAATATTTGTAAAATAATTTGCTAAATAAGTCGGTAAAAACGACCAGTCGGTAGCTTTTATGATAGGATCCATCATAAAAATGAGCACACCCAGTGTTCCCAGTACAACCCGAAGCGAAAACTGGAACTTCCGGTGTAATGCATAAATACCGATCAGCGTCAAAATTGCAAAACCGATACAGTGCAACACATCTACCGTGAAATAATACGCCGGCATGCGCAAGGCCAATACGCCCCAGATACTCCATTTGAGCAAGTACCCCAGACCGATAAGCATTAAGCCGCGGCGCCAGCCTTTTTGTACGCGTACATTTTCGCGGAGGGGGCGGTTATCCTTCAGGAGCAGGTACATAAATACCAAACCCGCCGAGAAAAAGAAAATCGGCGCAGTCATTCCTCGAAAGAATGCCCAGAATGAATACAATGGTAAATTGTAATCACGATACGCAGGCGCGAGCATGGTATCGATGAAATGCCCTTGCAGCATCATCAGGATGGCATAGGCACGAATGGCATCGATAAAAACGATGCGCTGCTTAACGGGAGCAGATGTAGCTTCGATGGCCTTTGACATTTAGTGTAAATGGGTTTGAAAAAAGTTTCTCAACAATTGCGTGTGCTAATCGTATTGTCAATCGGAGTACAGTAACAATGTTGTCGTTAAATGAGTTCACTATTCAGGGAATAATTCTGAGGGACTATTTTCAATGCAAAATTAGCAAATAAAACCGAGCCCCGAAACAATTTTTATTAACTGATCCTCCCTGAGACGCATTTTTTTTCAAAAGTCACTCCCGGTACACAGAAATTTCATAAAAAAATCGTCAGGGATAAACGAATTATCGAGGCAACACATTTATCTCTATGGCGCACCAACACTGCAAATATTACGCTCCACCGCCTTCACCCTTCTTCTTCTCGGCTTCGGCAGTCAGTTTCTTAAGTTTTTCCTCGGCTTCTTTGATTTGCTTTTGTAATTGCTCGAGCTTGGCTTGGTCAGCAGCAATCTTCTTTTGCAACTCTTCCTGTTTTTTCAATTCTTCGGCGATCTTGGCGGCTGTATCTTCCTTTACTTTTGTGATTTGTTCGGCAGCTTGTTGCTTCGCCAAATACACCGCATCCGAAGCTTCTTTTTTGGCAGTGGTTACTTCTTCCAGCAATTGTTTGCGAACCGTTTCCGCTTCCTGAGCGTATTGTGCTTTCTTGTCGGCAGCTTCTTTCCGGGCTTTTTCAACTTCAGCCTGAGCGGTGGTACGGGCTTCTTGTACCTGTTTGGCAAATTCAGCTTTTTGAGTGCTGGTTTCTTCCTGCGCTTTTTTGATTTCTTCCAGTGATTTTTGACGAGCGGCATTTACTTCTTTCGCTGCATTTTCACGAGCAGCGATGACCTCCTGCGCCATTTGTTGTTTGACGGCATCCGCTTCCTGCTTGGTTTGTTCCGTTTCCAGGGCTACTTGCTGGCGTACTTTGGCAATTTCTTCTGCGGCTCTCTGTCGAGTAGTGGCAACTTCCACAGCGGCGGCTTCTTTTTCTTTGGCCAGGTTTTCCCGGATATTGGCAATCTCCGAGGTATTATTTTCCTGGATAGACGCCTTCTCTTCGTTGGCTTTACGACGTGCTTCCGCTACTTCAAGCGCCAGTTTTTCTTTTTCCAGTACAGCATTTTCGCGCATTTTGGCAACTTCCCCAACCAATTCTTCCCTCGTTTTTAAAATTTCCTCCGAAGCGGATTTTTTAGTGGTAATAACTTCTTCCACTGTTTTCTCCTGTTCCTGTTCTGCTTTTTGGCGAGCCTGTTGCACCAGTGCCGCCGTTTCTTCCCGGATTCGCTTCAACTCAGCGGCTGAATTTCCCTGAGCAGTAGCTACTTCATCTGCATATTGTAATTTGGTTTGTTCCAGCTTTTCGCGAATTTTTTTCAACTCTTCTGCCGCACGTTCCCGGGCAGCGGCCACTTCCTGGGCCGATTCAAGCCGTGCCTTCTCTATTTCGTCCGCAGCGCGCTGCTTGGTTTGCATTACCTCCAGATTGATTTTCTCGATCTCTGTTGAGGCATTTTCACGGGCAGCCTTTACCCGATCCGCAAGTTCTTGCTGCGATTTTTCTATTTCTTGCTGCGATTTTTTGCGGGCTTCCAGCACTTCCTCAGCGTACTTTTGTTTCTGTTCGGCGGCTTGCTGCTGAGCGATGGACACTTCTTCCATCAACTGCCGTTTTATTTTGTCATTTTTTTCCTTTTCGGCAGCAATTTCGGCCCGAAGACGTTCCTTGGTCGCATCCAGTTCTTTGCGTAAAGCTGCCAATTCTTCATCATTCAAAAGACTGGGATCAGCGACTTTGATGGTTTTGTCTGTACCTGTAGTTGACTTATCTGTACTGGTTTTTGGTGTTGGCAATAAACTACCCGGAAGATCGCGATCAACGACTTTGGAAGGATCTACCCTTTGATTAAAACAAATGGCAAGTTGAAAGAACTCCAACTGACGGTTAGGATTAACCGTAAATTTGCGCATTTCATTGCTGACATTGTTTTTGATGTACATCGTATGGATGTACGAGCTGGCAAACCATTCGACCGCCTCCAGGTTCAGCTGCAATACGTTTTGATATACGGGTGTACTGCCCTCTTTGGTAAGTTCGCCCATTTCCACAAAGCGATAGCTGCGCCGCACGTTGTTGGAATCCATAAAGATGATCTCATCGTCCTGGTTAAATTCTACGCCGCCTTTGGAGTATAAACGAGCGCCCAGCCCTTTATCATTGCTGATCAATTCAATGCTATAGCTGTAATTACCACGTACTACCAACACCTGTGATTGCGTCTGGAGCAAATGCTTACCATTGATCGTGGCGTCTCTGATGATCATGGCATTGCAATCTTGTGCAATGGTTTGAAAAGTCCAAAAACAGACAGAAATAAGCGTGAGTATATAAGGCAAGCGTTTCATATATCCATTTTTTTAAAAGGTAAGTTAAATCTTTTGTGGCTAATTTAAAACCCCTTGCCTTCTGAATATCAGAACCTTGTTTAAAAATTGAGCGATCCGGGCAAATTTAAAAATCAATTTTTCGGTATTTTTTAAATGAAATTTGTTTTTGAATACGCATAAATAAAGGGAAAATTCTGTCTGAGTAACAACTTTTAACAGATAAGCTTATTTGTTAAAAACAAAAAGGGCTGTAGTTTTTAACAACTACAACCCTCCACATTTTTTCAGGAAAGATTCCTTTATTTTAAAAACCCTCTTAAATTTTAAGCAGGTACCATTGCTGATTTCACTGTTTTGACAATACGGGCAGCAACTTTGTACGGATCAGCGGCAGAATTCGGACGGCGATCTTCGAGGTAGCCTTTCCAGCCGCCTTCTACAGTGGCTATCGGGATACGGATAGAAGCACCACGATCAGAAATACCATAGCTGAACTTGTCGATCGATTGTGTTTCATGCTTACCGGTCAGACGCAAATGGTTGTCCGGTCCATATACTTCAATATGTTCTCTGACCACTGGGCGGAAGGATTCCAGAATTTCCTTGTACACATCCTCACTTCCTGCCTCTCTCAGTACAGAGTTGGAGAAGTTGGCGTGCATACCGGAGCCGTTCCAGTCGCCGGATACCGGCTTACAGTGCCAGTTGATAGCAATACCGTAGCTTTCGCCTGTACGCTCCAGCAGGTAGCGTGCGATCCACATTTGGTCGCCGGCTTCCTTTGCACCTTTGGCAAAGATTTGGAATTCCCACTGACCAGTAGCCACCTCAGCATTGATACCTTCTACGTTCAAACCAGCTTCGAGGCAAAGATCAAGGTGTTCTTCCACCATATCGCGGCCGAAGGCCTTGCCATAACCTACAGAGCAGTAATAAGGACCCTGCGGGCCGGGATAGCCATTTTCCGGGAAACCATATGGTTTATTATATTCAAGATTCCAAAGGAAATATTCTTGCTCAAATCCGAACCAGAAATCGTCATCATCGTCATCGATCAAAGCACGACCATTGGTCGGGTGCGGTGTTCCATCAGCATTCAATACTTCGGTCATTACCAGGAAGGCATTTTTGCGGCCCGGATCGGGGAAAATTGCCACTGGTTTGAGCAGACAGTCAGAAGAGTTGCCTGGAGCCTGTTCGGTAGAGCTACCGTCGAAGGACCACATCGGACAGTCTTCGAGCTTTCCACTGAAGTTTTTTACGATTTTGGTTTTGCTGCGCAATCCCTGGATCGGCTTGGAGCCGTCCAACCAAATGTACTCTAATTTAAACTTAGCCATTGTATCAAAGAATTTAATGTTTATTAAAAGAATTAACGGATCTCAAAAACTATACACTGCTGCCAGAAGCAGCGTCGGCGCTGTTTTTGTGAACTTCCCGCCATTGGAGGCATCCGTAAAGACTTCATTATTCGCTAAGTCAATTCTAAATTCGGGTATAATTGTTAAAGGTCCCTTTTTAATATTGCCGGAAAAAGTCAAGTCAAGAACACTGCCATCCGTGGCGCCCAGTATCAACCCATCGCTGTCTCCTAAATACTCTCCGCGGAAGCCAAAAGTAAAGGCATCGCTGAAAGCATAATTGGCATAGAGCGCTGCTCCGAACCAACTGGTAGCCTCGCCTTCGCTGGGGTCGTTGCTTCGCATCGTCGTATTAAGGCCCAAACCAAATTTCTCGGTAGCCTGGAAGGTGGCAGTCAGATCCACCTGATGCCCGGTCATACTCGGAAAAATAGAATCCGCTTCTACATTTTTTCCACCGAGATAGTTGAGATACGCTGCAAAATCCCCTTTGGTAAAAGAAAGCTGGGCACCAAAATGTTTTCCTTCCGTAAAATCGAACTTGCTGTCGGTGTCATTAAAAATACCAACCATCGCTCCGAACGATTCGGAAATCGTGAAGTCGGCTTTCAAACCGGTATGATAAAACGGACCGTAAGAAAACATATACGACATCGAATAATTAACATTCAAAGGTGCATCAATCAGCTCGTACCCTACAAAGGTGGAGAAATTACCTGCGGTTAGTTTCAACCAATCGGACGGTGCATAGGTCACATACAATTGCTTGATAGCCGAAAGCGTGGTGCCGGTAAAACCGTTGGCAACCTCGGCCCGAGGACCTACGCCCAGATCGATCATGAAGCCTACTTTTCCGTCGTTTTTGGAAATAGCCAGATTGGCCATGCCCAGCGAGAAAGTGTTAAATGCTTCGGTGAAACTGGTCGGTACAGGCGATTCGATAAAGCTGTACTGGTAGTACACATCAACAAAGCCGGAAATTTCAAACGGCAGCTTGGATTCTTCTTCAGCCGTGGCTTCCGCTTCAGCAGATTCACTGGTTTTGGTCGTCGCGACTAATTTATCTGCTGCTGCCAATTGCTCCTGAGCCTTTGCCTGGAGCGTGAATATGAGCAATGCAATTGCTCCTGTTGTTTGTAACAGAGCCTTTTTCATGGTGCCAAAATTTTGTAGGTCAGGAAATAAGGTTTGAAGCAATTTGCTTTTAGCCGGTTAGTGGCTGAAATTTTCGGTAAACCTTACTCCGTAGCTTCAAAATGTTTGACAAAATGAGAGCTCCGTTGTATATTTGTAGTTCAGATCGAGAATTCGGTTTACCGTTTTCTTGAGATAGTCCCTGGGTGTTGCCGCACACCAGGGACTTATTTTTTTATTTCATCGCCAGATCAAACACCGGCTGCTCCGGATGATCAGCGTAAGCTTCCATTTCGTGTTCTGCCACATCCAGCCCTTCCTGTTCTTCTTCATCCGTGACGCGGATCCCAATGGTCTTTTTCAAAACAAACATCACTGCGAAGGCAAAAGCAAAGCTGAATACGCCAATCGCCAGGGTGCCGTAAAGTTGTACCCAAAGCTGGCCTATGCCTGCTTTTGCACCAAAAATCCCTACCGCCAGGGTGCCCCAGATACCACACACCATGTGCACAGAAGTAGCACCCACCGGATCGTCGATTTTTAGTTTCTCGAAGAAGGAGACCGCCAGCGGAATAATCACTCCTGCAATCAAGCCGATCAGCACGGCATCCATCGGGCTCATCAGATCAGCGCCGGCAGTAATGCCGACCAAACCGCCCAACACACCATTTAATACCATCGATAAATCGTGGGATTTGAACAATGCATAAGATGCAAAAAAAGCACCGATTGCGCCGGCCGCAGCCGCCAGAGAAGTGGTGACGAACACCAGCGAAATCGCTACCGGATTGGCGGAAAGCACCGAACCACCGTTAAATCCGAACCAGCCAAACCAAAGCAATAATACGCCGATCGTTGCCAATGGCATACTGTGTCCCGGGATTGGCTTGGAGCCATCTTTAGTGTATTTGCCCTTACGCGCACCCAGAAGCAACACACAGGCTAAGGCAGCCCATCCACCAGCCGCATGTACCAGAGTAGAACCGGCAAAATCATAGAATCCGGCTTCATTCAACCAACCGCCGCCCCACTTCCACATTCCGGTAATGGGATAGCCGATAGCGACAAAAATGGTTGCGAATATTAAAAATGATTCCAGTTTGATACGCTCTGCAACGGCCCCTGATACAATCGTGGCGCAGGTTGCAGCGAACATCGCCTGGAAAATAAAATCTGTCCAATAAGTATAACCTCCGCCAGCATAGGCATCGAATTTACCTTCGGCGTAAGCCGCCGTAATTTCTTCCGGCATCGAAATGCCGAATCCGGCAAAGCCAAAGAAACCGCCAGCGTAATCCTCACCCGGATACATCAGGTTAAAACCGAGCACCCAATAGGTGATTAAACCAATGGAAATGATCATTACATTCTTAAAAAGAATATTAACCGTATTTTTCTTTCGGGTTAAACCAGATTCCAGCGTAGCAAACCCCAAGTGCATGATAAACACAAGCACAGTCGAAAAAAGCATCCAGATGTTATTTGCAGTAAATAATGCCTCGTTCATTGTATTTTTCGTTTTTGAATGAAACCATGTACGCCCGGATAGAAAACTCCACCCAAAGCGGAATTCTGAAAAAGCAAATAACTTGGAATCAGGTTAAGGCAAGTATAAGTAAGGGAAAACAGAGGGAAATTACCCCTTGGCATCCAGGATGCCTTTATGTTTATTAGCAAAACAATTTTAAAAAAAGTAATCAATTGGTTGATTTTAGTAATATCAAATGGCTTCAGCGCCAACTTCTCCTGTACGTATCCGAACCACATGCTCTACATCATACACGATGATTTTACCGTCGCCCACCTCACCGGTACGCCCCGATTTAGTGATTGCTGTAATAATGTCATCAATGCGGTCTTCGGTAGTCAAAATGTCCAGTTGCAAACGTGCAATGTAATCGGTATCGTAAGAGCTGCCGCGGTACACCAGCTTTTCACCTTTTTGGAGCCCATACCCCCTCACCTCCGTGAGCGTGAAGAAGTTAACACCAATGTCAGCGAGCGCATCCCGAACTTTCTCAAAACGAGAGAGCCGAATTATGGCTTCTATTTTCTTCATTTTTAGTAATTTTGATCGTTTACTCAAAACCAGAAAGCATTGGTACCAATCGCCAGCAAGTAACTTTAAAAAAAAGCTTAATTTGCTGTTTGTAATAGCAAAATTAAGGGAATTCAGAGAGCGCCCATAACTAACTTTAGCTAACTGTGTGATACTCAAACAAGTATATTTTTTTATAAAAACCTAAAAGTCAGACACTTACAACAACAACAATTGTTATGTCCAACCAACAAAAAGACCAACTGCATTCGCTCGTAAAATCGCTGACCAAGGCTGAAAAACGCAATTTCACCTTGTACGCCAACCGCTTCCAAAGCGGAAACGACTCCAAAAAGTACTTGCAGTTGTTTGATGTATTGGACAAACTGGCCGAATATGATGAAAAACAACTCCTGGAAAAACTGCCGGGTGTAAAAAAACGCCATCTGGCCAATCTCAAGCGCCATCTCTACAAACAGATCCTCATCAGCCTCAGGCTTATTTATATTCAAAAAAATATTGATATTGAAATCCGCGAACAACTGGACTTCGCACGCATCCTCTACGGCAAAGGCATGTACATGCAGGCGCTGCGCATCCTGGAACGCATCAAGCAAACGGCGCTGGAACATCAGCAGGACATCCTCCACCTGGAAATTCTGGAATTTGAAAAGCATATTGAAGCCCGCCACATTACCCGGAGCCGCCGCGTGAAAGGTAAAATGGAAGGACTGCTCGAAGAATCCGCCAAACGTAGTAAAATTACACTTTCCGCCAGTTTGTTATTTAATTTTAATATAGAAGTGCACGGTTATTACATCGAGCACGGCCACGCCCGCAATGAGGAAGAAACCGCTGCCGCTGAAGCTTTTTATCACGAACATTACCCCGAGGAAGCCAAGCGGGAAAACCTGACCTTTTTTGAACGGGTCAACCTCTCACAGGCAAAGATGTGGTACGCTTATATCCAGCTCGATTTTGCCGCCTGCCGCGAAAGCGCGCTCGCCTGGGCCGATCTTTTCGGGCAATACCCGCAAATGAAAGAAAAAGACCCCGATCTTTACATGCGGGGGCTTTATTATGTACTCGTCTTTCTTTATTTTACACGCGATCTTGAACTTTATGTGAAATATTTACAAGAATTTGAAAAATTTGAAGCTTCTATTCACGATCAACTAAATACCAATTCGCAAACCATTGCTTTTGTTTATTTATATTTATCAAAATTGAATCATTATTTAATGACCGGCGATTATGAAGGCGGCGAAGCGGTAATTAAAGAAGTGCTTAAAGAAATTCCAAAGTATAAGCAATACTCTGATGTACACCGGATTTTATTATTTTATTACAAATTCGCTTATTTTTATTTTGGCTCCGGAAAATTTGATAAAGCGCTGGAATATTTGAATGAAGTGATTATGCTCAAGCATGGCTACCTGCGCGAGGATTTGCATCACAATGCACGCCTCCTGCAACTCATATGTCATTATGAATTAAGCAATTACGATCTCCTCTCCTACCTCATTCCCTCCGCACAACGCGCCTTCGGCCAAGCCAAGGATGTGAGTCAGGTGCAAAAAATGACGCTGAATTTTATTAAGAAATTAATTTCCATTACACCCTCCGAACAGAAAAATGCTTTTGAAAAATTCAGAAAAGAACTGTCTAAATATGCCGAAAGCCCTTACGAACGCAAGGCTTTGCTCTATCTCGACGTGCCCTCCTGGGTGGAAAGTCGCCTGCAAAACCG
>CAZGAU010000065.1:14195-26701 GCA_964523725.1 uncultured Saprospiraceae bacterium | reverse complement strand
AGCGCTCAACCACAAGCGTCAGAGCTGGATTTACAATGCCACTTTTCGGCAACAGGTAGAGGAAATGGAAGAGGGAAGCTGGAAAGTTTACCCTTCTATTCAATCGGGATACCTCCAGGATTTGCAGGAAGAGCCGATCATCGCTTTAGGCAAAAAGCACAACATCCAGGTTAGAATGGAACAGGTATATGGCGCCTTTATTATCAAAGATACTCCTTTGTATGCTGTACGAGGCACCGACAGGCTGGAAGAAGCTATCCAACAACAGATCAATTACTCGATGGATTTCTACTGGGGTGAAAATATTGATGAAAACGCCCTTTATGGTTATCGACAACTCTCTGAAATAGCGATGAAAGCGCTCTCGCCAGGCATCAACGATCCCCGTACAGCCATTCTATGTATGCACGCTTTAGGCGATCTGCTGGAGAAAAAAATTCACCATACGGAGCAGTTTGTTTTCAAAGATGAAGACGGCACGCCGAGGCTCTATCTAAAACCGCATACTTTTCAGGATATTTTTTCGACGGTTTTTCATCCCATCCTTAACTATGGCAAAGGCGACAGCCAGATTCTGGCTACTTTTCTCGAAATTCTTGGGCAACTTCACATACTCGACGGGCAACGAAACGAGCATCGTGACTTTTTTCTACAACATCTCGATCTGTTAAAAACACTTATCGATCAACATATTGAAAATCAAATCACAAAAACCAATCTTTCGGAAAAGATGGAGCAATTAAGAAAGCATTTGCAAGGATAATATGCGTATAGCAGGTATCTATGCTTTTTTATGGAGATATTTGTTCGATAATCATGTCCATTTCCCAAATGTGAATTACTCCGTTTATTTCGCACAAAAAATGCTCGCCGTCCGGTGAAATGTATGGTGTTAATTCCCAAACTGAATCCTGATTGATACTTTTGAGCAACACCGGTGACTGCCAGCTATCATCTTTTTTTAAACTTACCCAAAGGTCAATTGCATTGGTTTCGGGGATATAACGATTGAAAATAAAAAAGCGACCCTGCGGATCAATACACAGATCATTCTCAACCTGTTTAGAATTTAAGGCAGCAACAGCTTCCGGCTTCTGAAATACGCCGTTTTTAGATTTTGACAGCCAAATATCCATTCCTCCTTGTCCGCCTGGTCGATCCGAATTAAAATAAAGGCTTCCATCGGCTGCCACGCTCGGGTAGCTGGAATGGTAGCCTTTTAAGTTTAATACCGACAAATATTTTGCCTCGCTCCAATGTTCACCCTGCTTTTCAACATACCAGAGATGCACCTGGCGGTTTTCTCCCGTTTCGCCCGGAATAGGACGGGTGGAATTAAAATACATGCGCTGTCCATCGGGCGAGAGCACCGGGTGATAATCCGACCACTCCCTACTAAAATTCACCAATGCCGGCGTCGAAAATTGCCCATTTTCCCATTTCCTGGCAAAAATTTTTACCCTGGGGCGGTCACGATAATCTCGAGCATCTACCGGCAAAGATACGTACAATACGGAGCGGTCAGGATTGAAAGCAATGCCATTCTGAGTAATGACTGGATTCTGAGTAAGATAGGAATATTGTGACATGATAATCTCATATTTCTGTTTTTTATAAACATTACATGCCATCAAGAAAAAAAGTAATAATAAAAGGATGTTCCGGGTCATTTCGTATCATGTTTTAGTTGTTTTAATAGCTTTCTTGCTGATACTAGGAATAATTTCTCAAAAAAATATCAAAAAGTGAATCAGATTTTATTTAGCCAATTCTGTTTTTTTATGTTTGAAAGTTGTCCGGTTATTATTTATTTTTGTACCTGTCATTTTTATGCAAACTACCCAAAACGCTTGCCTCTTCAAAATTTATCGACTATTTCATGTTGAGTTTTGACACTACTAATACTGAAAAAAAATAATTCCTTGGAGGCAATTCTATCTGCTTATCGTCAAAACAAGCTACTCAGCCAATCGCTGAATGCTGTCATCGTATTGCTATTACTGATCGCTTTATATCATCAGGTGTTTGCGACTAAAGACCTGATCGTTGTTTTTCAAACTTTTAAAATAAGTTTAACATATGAAGGTTTGCCATGGCTGATATTGGCAATTGCGCTTATGCCAGTAAACTGGTTTTTTGAAACGTTGAAGTGGCGACAATTCACACAGCTCTTCTCCAAAATGAGCGTTTGGGAGAGCCTTCGGGCAGTGCTGGCGGGCGTGGCAGTGTCTCTTTTCACGCCTAATCGTATCGGCGAATACGGCGGTCGGATATTACTCACCGAACAACGGCATAGTTGGAGGATTGTCGTAGCTACTTTATTAGGTAGTTTCAGCCAGATGATCGTCCTGTTTTCCATGGGGCTGGCCGGATTTCTTTGGTTTTCATACAACCATTTGGGGCTGAAAACGTATCTATTATTTGTAATAGGAGTCGCAGGATTTCTGTTCGTTTTAACTTTGGCAATCGCTTTTTTCCGAATCCAGGCAATCATTTTCCTGATCAATTGGTTAGTTGGAAACCAAATATGGCGACGCATTCGTAAACAAATAATTGTGCTGCGAATGTGTACCGACCACCAAAAATGGCAGGCTATCGGATGGGCAATGCTGCGCTATATGACATATAGCCTACAATATTGGTTGCTGCTGGAGTTTCTGGGCATTCATCTGCCGGTCCTGGCAGCGTTTGCGGCGATTGCAACGATTTTTTTAATACAGACAGGTGTGCCATTGCCTCCGGCTGGAGCTTTTTTCGCCAGAGCAGAAATTGCATTATTTGTTTGGGGAAGTTTAGGAGCCAATGAAATCAGCATACTGGCGGCTACGTTCGGACTTTTTATAATAAATCTTGCGTTGCCTGCGTTACTTGGAGCAATATTTATCGTCAAAATAAAAGTTTTAAAATTATCAGGTTATGAGAAAAACGCTGTCTAGAGGAATGCTCTTCACTGCTTTTTTGCTTGTTCTCATGGCTTTTGACTATCCCGCAAAAACCACAATGAGTGCAGGTGCCACAGCGCCAGAAGTTAAACTTTCTACGCCCACACAAATTTGTAGTATCGCCAATAATGCTTTTCGCCCCGGTGAAGAGATTACCTACAAATTGTACTACAACTGGAATTTTGTTTGGATTGCTGCCGGAGAAGTGACATTTCGGGTCAAAGATCAAGGAAGCCAATATCTGCTTTCTGCAGATGGCCGTACATACAAGTCCTACGAGTGGTTTTATAAAGTGCGTGACAAATACGACACTTATGTAGATAAAGAAACCTTACTGCCTGCAGTATCCATTCGTGATGTCAAAGAAGGCAAGTATCGGTTGTACGATAAAATTACTTTCGATCGGAATCGCAACAAAGCAATTTCACTCAGAGGTAAATCCAGAGATCAAGCGAAACAAACAGAATACGATATTGACAACTGTATGCATGATATACTTTCGGTGGTTTATTCTTCCCGGAATGTGAATTTCAATGCGATGCAAAAAGGCGCACAGGTACCGGTAAAATTGTTTGTTGATAAAGAAACCTGGTCGCTGAATGTGAAATACCTCGGACGCGATGACAATAAGAAAATCAAGGGCATGGGACGTTTTAAAGCCATTCAATTTAGCCCGAAAGTCGGAGGTGGATTTTATTTCAATGACAACACAGACATGAAAGTCTGGGTATCGGATGATAAAAATCAGATTCCGCTAATGATTGAATCACCGCTAACGGTTGGCTCTGTGAAGGCTGTAATAAAAGATTACAAGGGTTTAAAATACGACCTCACTTCAATGGTGGATTATGATAAAAATACCAAAGACGACGAGATAGACAAGAATTAATCTTCGATTTCAGGTAAAATTCACTGCCAAATAAATTAGGCATTTACAAAAAACATTGAAAGCCGCGGGATAAAGCTTCCTGTGGCTTTTGTATTTTTACGGGGAATTGGTAGAGCGTAGAAAGACGAAGGGTAGAAGGATGGTGTTTTAATCCCTTCTCTCATTCCTCTACACTCTACCATTTACTCTCTACAATAATAAAACCATGGCAAAAAAAATTCTGATCGTATTGGGCATTGTGGCAGTCTTTGCGCTAGGCGTTTTTGTGACGCGTTATCTGTACGAAACCCGCAAAATCGAAGTGCAGGAAAACTCCGATGTGGTGCTGGAGCAGATCAAAACGGTGGCAAAGCTCATTTCGGTAGAAGGTTATTTTTCGGAAGTGTATGACTATCAAGACTATTGGGGTTATGATTGGAGCTGGTTTCGGAAGAAAGCACTGGTACGGGTAAAAGCCAAGGTATCTGTAGGTTACGACTTGGGGCAAATGAAAATCGACGCTTTGCCGGAGGAAAAAACCATTGTGGTAAGCAACCTACCGAAGCCGGAGATTCTCTCGATCGATCACGATCTGGATTATTACGACATCTCTGAAGGGACTTTCAACTCGTTTACTGAAGCTGATTACAACCGCATCAACACCAATGCCAAGAAATACATCGAAGCCCGGGCTCAGGAAAGCAACCTGATCAAAACCGCCGAAGAAGAAGGCAACCAGGCACTGGAACTGATGAGATTCATCGCCGAAAGTGCTGGCTGGAAATTTGTAATAAAGTCCAATACCAGCCTGGAAGAAATGCTGAACTAATCTCGGAAATAGTTGTTCCAGAATCGTGAACAGAAACATCCAACATATCACTTTTCAAGAACTCAAGCGCTGGCGATCTGAAGGAAAACCATTTATGTTGGTAGATGTTCGCGAACCGGAGGAGCACAAGGCATTCAACATCGGTGGCCAACTCATACCACTTGACGATATTTTGAATCATCAGGATCAATTCAATATTTCCCAACCTATCGTAATTTATTGCAAGTGTGGCATTCGCAGTCAGATTGCGATTCAAAAACTTACCAATCGTCTTCCTCAAGCTGATTTTTACAACCTCCACCACGGTATCCTTCCTATTTTCAATAATTTAACGCAACAATAACACGCCCCAACCAACGCCTTCGAAATATTACCCCCTCTTTTTACCGATATTCGATTAAAATGCTCTATTTTTAGCGCTGTTCACAAATAATTTGCTTTCAAAAAACAGATTTAACCAGGATAGAATGTCGAATCGAAACGGTTTTTTTGGACATCCGGGTGGGCTCTCTACCTTGTTTTTCACAGAAATGTGGGAACGCTTCAGTTACTATGGAATGCGGGCTATCCTCATTCTTTTTATGACTACTGAAACCGCCAGAGAAGGTTTGGGCTTGGACACAGCGACCGCAGGTGCCGTTTACGGACTTTACACGGCGGGGGTTTATCTCCTCACGCTCCCGGGTGGCTGGCTTGCGGATAATATTTTCGGTCAGCGCAAAGCTGTTTGGTACGGCGGTATTTGCATCATGATCGGTCACCTGATCCTGGCAATACCTGGCAGTCCGGAGATTTTCTTTCTTGGTTTGGCTTTCGTAGCGATGGGTACCGGTTTATTAAAACCCAATATCAGTACAATGGTGGGCGACCTTTATCCTGAAGGCGGGGCTCGTCGCGATGCCGGTTTTTCGGTGTTTTATATGGGTATCAACCTGGGTTCTATCCTGGGTCAGATCATTGTACCGCTCTTGGCAGAAAAAGTCAACTGGCACCTGGGTTTTGGTATGGCTGCTGTGGGGATGTTTGCCGGATTGGTGCAATATAGAATTACACAAAATAAGCTTGGTGAAATCGGCACGATTCCAAAAGCCAAAGAACCCGATCAACTGGTGGGTGACCTTATTCCCAAGCAAGGCAACCGCTCGCTGGGCTTTATTTTCACTGCGGCACTAGTTGGTTTGATTGCAATTTTACAAGTTACCGGTACAATCGATATTACAACAGCAACCGGTATTGCTCAATCCGTAGGTATTGTGATCGTTTCGGTTACCTTGCTCTATTTTGCCTATATCCTGATCGCAGGCGGTTTGACCATGCCTGAAAAGAAAAGAGTGGCGATTATTTTTCTGCTATTTATTGGTGCGGCGATTTTCTGGTCTGGGTTTGAACAGGCAGGATCATCGCTCAATCTTTTCGCCCGGGATCATACGAATAGAATGTTCTTTGGTTGGGAAATACCTGCTGGCTGGCTTCAGAGTGTCAACCCGGCGATGATCGTTATTTTTGCGCCGATCGTTGGTACACTTTGGGTAAAATTGGCAACTCGGACTATGAATCCGTCCACTCCGTTAAAGTTTGGTTTAGGTCTGATTTTACTCGGTGTTGGCTTTTTGGTGATGGTATATGCCGCACAAGTTGTGACCGCAGGTGGCAAAGCCGGTATGTTTTGGCTGGTGCTGACTTATTTCTTCCACTCCATTGGTGAACTGACGCTAAGCCCAGTGGGTTTGAGTGCTACGACAAAACTGTCGCCCAAGCGCTACGTAGGTCAGATGATGGGTATCTGGTTTGTGGGAGCCTCTTTGGGTAATCTTATTGCAGGATTGTTTGGCGGCAATTTTGATGAAGAAAACGTACAGCAAATGCCTGATCTCTTTATGTCAGTTGTCCTGGTCAGTGTGGGTGCGGGTATTATTTTCATTATCCTGAGTCCCCTTACAAAGAAGTGGATTGGTGAAATGAAATAATTGCAACGCTGGCTGTTTTAGCCAGCAATGTCTGTTGAAATAACTTCTTTTCCAGCATTTAAAAAATAAAAACCTGTCGGGTTTCAATTGAATCCGGCAGGTTTTCCTATAAGTACCTAACCTTAACGACAGCGTATGGAAACCAACAACAAGTCTTTCAAGCCCTACATTTCAGCAAAAGAGATAATCCCGGAATTCACGCCCAAAGCGATCATCCTAGGCGCATTATTTGGGATCATCTTCGGAGCAGCTACCGTTTATCTTGGGTTAAAAGTCGGTCTGACAGTGAGCGCTTCGATTCCGATTGCGGTTTTGGCAATTTCCGTTTTCAAGCGATTTGGCAAAGCCACGATTCTGGAGAGCAACATTGTACAAACGATTGGATCAGCCGGTGAATCAGTGGCTGCGGGCGTGGTATTTACCATTCCGGCGTTGCTTTTCATGGCTGGTGGGCGCGATTATTTCCAGTATTTTCAAATTTTTGTACTGGCACTGATCGGCGGTAGCCTTGGTGTTTTATTTATGATTCCGCTTCGTCGCTCGCTGATTGTAAAAGAACACGGGAACCTGCCCTATCCCGAAGGCACAGCCTGCGCGGATGTACTAGTAGCCGGCGAAAAGGGCGGCAATCTTGCCCGGATGGTGTATTATGGTCTGGGGATCGCCTTCTTGTACAAGCTACTGATGTCTATTATTGGCTTGTGGAAAGACGTTCCGACCATTGTTTTTGGTAAAAATTCAGCTTTACCCAATGGCACTATTAATGGTGAAATCACTCCGGAATTATTGGGTGTTGGTTATATCATCGGTCCGCGTATTTCAGGGGTCATGGTAGCTGGAGGTGTGTTGTCATGGCTGGCTTTAATTCCGTTGATCACAATCATTGGCTCGGGATTGACCACTCCGCTAGCGCCCGAAGCGACCAAGCTGATTACCGACATGTCGCCGGGTGAAATCTGGAACCGTTATATCCGCTATATTGGTGCGGGCGCCGTGACTTTTGGCGGTATCATGACTTTGATCAAAACCTTGCCTACCATTATTGGTGCATTCCGCGATTCTTTTGAAGATTTGCGCAAAACCCGTGCCGGTGAACAAGACGAGCAGCTGCGTACAGAAAAAGATATTCCGCTGGTGTATGTTCTGATTGGAAGCCTCGTACTAATGGTGGTGATGGTAGCATTGCCCAACGTACCAACCAATATTTTCTCGGCTTTACTGATTGTGATCTTCGGATTTTTCTTTGTCACCGTTTCATCCAGGATAGTCGGTTTGATCGGAACATCTTCCAATCCTGTATCAGGAATGACTATTGCTACGCTGATGGCCACGTCGCTGCTATTTCTGGGCATCGGTTGGTCGGGTGAAGCGTATCAGCCCATCGCATTGGTAGTTGGCTCGATCGTTTGTATCGCCGCAGCGAATGCTGGTGCTACTTCACAAGATTTGAAAACCGGTTTTTTGGTAGGTGGTACGCCCATCAAGCAACAAATCGGGGAATTCATTGGCGTGATTGCCTCTGCAATCGTGATTGGATTAACCTTATTGTTACTGGAAAGCACCCTGGGAATCGGGGAAGCCACACTGGAGCATCCCACGCCACTGCCCGCACCGCAGGCAACGCTGATGGCTACGGTTATTAAAGGTTTACTTAGTCAGAATCTACCCTGGGGATTGGTGATCGCAGGTATGGCTTTGGCAGGCGTGATAGAATTGTGCGGCGTAAGTTCTTTGGCATTTGCCGTAGGGGCCTACTTGCCTTTGTCCACAACCACTCCTATCTTTGTGGGTGGTATGATCAAGTGGTTAGTAGATCGAAAAAATAAATCGGCATCAGAAGAATCCGAAATAGGTCCTGGAGCGTTATTTAGTTCAGGATTAATTGCAGGAGGTGCAATAACGGGTATTATTATTGCCGTTTTATTGGGTACCACGATTGGCAAGGCCGCCGACGGTTCGCCGATCTCGGTGATGAGCAAAATTAATACTGGTTTGGCAGAAAAAATGGGTGCCGTAGGCGATATTTCCGGACTAATTGCGTTTGCTGTATTAGGTTTTATACTTTGGCGATTTGCAAGCCGGCGATCGGACAGCATCGCTTAAAGCAAAATATCATTTACATGAAAGAATCATTTAAAAAACTCAGCACTATCTTCAACGTACTTCTGGCGATACAGTTTGTTTTTTGTGCCGGTGCGCTCTTTTTTATACAAGATGACACCCTGCCAAAAGCAATTGTTGTGAGAAATAATTCTCAGGAAATGCTGTCTCAGCAATATATCAGTACGCACGGCATTCTGGTGCTGGTATTTATGCTTAGTGCAGTCGGTGTTGGCTACCTGATTGATAGTCAGCGAAAAGCACAAGGCGCTATTTTGCAGGGGCTTACCGAAAAAGCAGAACATTATCGCCAAACGAGCATTATCCGACTGGCCTTGATCGAAGCTGCCAATATTTTGGCGGTTATCGTAGCCGTTAAGGAAAACAACTTGATGTACCTGATTTTTGTAGCAATCGGCTTGATTTTATTTCTAAAATTCCGGCCCTCGTCAAAAAGCTTTATCAAAAGCTACGAACTGAGTCAGGCAGAAGCTGACCAAGTCAGAGAAGAATAGAATTAGATTTTTTTATAAAAATAATGGCAAAGCGGTGTTGGTGTAAAATCAGGGCCGCTTTGCTCTTTTTACGTCAATCCTTTCCGGCAACGACGATCACAATTTCTCCTTTTACACTTGGCTGCGCGGCATAATGTGTGCGAAGGCTTTCCAGCGTATCGGTTTTGATATCTTCATGAAGCTTGGTTAGTTCCCGGCAAATGCAAGCCATACGCTCCCCACCGCATTGCTCGGTCAATTGATCCAGACACTTAACCAGCCGGTTGGGCGATTCGTACAAAACAAAAGTGTTAGACAAATCGGCAAGATATTGCAGACGGGTCAGCCGACCCTTTTTGTGCGGTAAAAAGCCCTCAAAATGAAAACGATCGCAAGGTAAACCTGAAGCTACCAACGCCGGAACAAAGGCCGTTGCCCCCGGCAGACATTCCACTTGAATACCTTCTTGTACGCAGGCACGCACCAGCAAAAAGCCCGGATCGGAGATACCAGGTGTACCTGCATCGGAAATAAGCGCCATTGTTGCGCCGGTTTTTAATTGTTCTACGAGGTTGTTGACGGTGGCATGCTCGTTAAAAGCGTGATAAGAGCGCAACGGCGTAGCAATTTCGTAATGATCGAGCAATTTTTTAGAAGTGCGGGTATCTTCGGCAAGAATGAGGCTAACTTCCTTCAGAACGCGCAAAGCGCGAAGGGTAATATCTTCGAGGTTGCCGATAGGGGTGGGAACGACATACAACATCAGGTGATGGGGTGAAAGGGTGAAAGGGTGAAAACCATCATTATTCTACAGCTTTCACCTCAAAAGTATAGGTTTCCATGATCAGGTTTGCGAGTAATTTTTTGCAGGCGGTTTCCACAGTTTCACGAGCAGCTTCTTCCGATTCAGCGTTGAGTGTCATCACGATGTGCTTGCCAATGCGTACGTCTTCTACGCCTTCGATATGCACGTGATCCATGTTTTTTGCCACGGTCTTTCCCTGCGGGTCGAGTAATTCCTTGTGCGGCATGATGTCAATTTCGGCTACGAATTTCATTTTTTTAACAGGTATTGTACGATTGAAAATACTGCGTAAATCAAAATAATCAACGACAGCGCGGCTTCACGCAGTAAAACCAGCAGCGCCAGCGTCACGGCTGCAAAGATAAATTTTATCTCGTTGCCTTTCCAGGTAAATCGCTCAAATTTGAGACTGAACATGGGTATTTCTGAAATCATCAGGAAAGAAAGAACGGCAATACATCCATAAAGGATGCCCGATTGAAGCACTATTTGGCGAAAGCCGAAAGAATCAAAATGTGCGATCAGCATTAACCCCACAACAAAAATCGCGGCGGCGGGTGTCGGCATGCCCAGGAAAGAAGTCGTTTGGCGGGTATCGATATTGAATTTTGCCAGACGCAGACAAGCGAACAGACTGAATACAAATCCCGGCAGTGCATAAAAACTCAGAACTGATCCTGAATTTGGGAAAACAGCATGTAGCAAACTATAAAATACAAATCCCGGCACCAATCCAAAACTAACCACATCAGCCAATGAATCGAGTTGTTTCCCAATTTCTGATTTCACATTTAGGAGTCTTGCCACTGCTCCATCCAGAAAATCAGCCAGCAGGCTTAGTCCAGTAAAGGTGGCCGCAAGCAAAAACGCTTCCTGAAAAACGCAAACCAGCGCACAGGCACCAAACCAGAGATTGAGCAGGGTGATCGCGTTCGGAATATGTTTTTTTACCATAATGTCCAACGGTTTCTCGTTCAAAAGTAGTCTTTTTAAGAAAAACTGGAAACGTCCTTCTGCCAGAGACCCTTTACTATTATGTTAAAACCCGTTAAATTTAGTCGTTTATGAAACAACCCGCGATTTTGTCGTTAAATTTCCAGCACTTTCTTTTATTTTGATCCGTTATATTGAGGCAGCTATCATCTCTGGAAGTTAAGACACCCAAAATTTCTTCCAATCTACAAAATTGAGACTATGAGGCTTGGTTACACGACTACCCTTGCACTTTTAATGTGCGCTTTTACGGCATTTGCCCAACCGGCTAATGACGAATGTACGAATGCTATAATTTTGGATAACGTCAAAAGCTTTTGCTCTGCAAATGGCGCTTATTCCAATGCAGGTGCCACCATATCTGCGCAAACTTCTCCGGGTTGCTTCCCAAATAACCAGGATAATAATGACGTGTGGTTTGCCTTTGTGGCCCAGGGTTCTAATATCAGCGTCAGTGTGACGGGCAATACAGCAATCAATCCGGGAGGTACGATCCGCAATCCGCAGTTCATTCTTTATAAAGGTAATTGTAATAACCTGACCGAAGTTGCCTGTATTTCTGATGCATTTAACCGCAATTCCGTAGAAGTGATCCGCAGCGGGCTGGAGGTAGGAGCACTCTATTACATCCGAGTGAGCGCGCGCAATGGCAATACCGGGACTTTCCAGATGTGTATCAATAATTTTAACGAAGTGCCCGATCCCGAAGGTGATTGTAGCACGGCAGTTTTGCTGTGCGATAAATCTTCGTTTACAGTGCAAAAAGTAAGCGGAACGGGCAGCGATAGAAATGAAATCGGCAACGTTTCCTGTGGAAGTTTCACCTGCCCTTTATCCGAGTCAAGCTCAACCTGGTACAAATGGACTTGCAAAGATCCAGGATCGCTTACTTTCAAAATTACCCCGCTCAACCCGGTTGACGACATCGATTTTGTGTTGTACGAATTGCCCAACGGCGTGGATAATTGCTCAAATAAACGAGACATCCGCTGTATGGCCTCCGGCGAGAATGTGGGCGAGCCTGTGAATAACTGGTTGCGCTGTACAGGAGCTACAGGTCTCCGGGAAGGTGAAACCGACAACGGCGAAACCTGTGGCTGCCAGGGAGGTGATAATAACTTTGCTGCTCCGGTCAATATGGTGGCCGGCAGAAGCTATGCACTGGTAATCAATAACTTTAGTAACTCCGGAAGTGGATTTACGATCGAATTCGGCGGTACGGGTACTTTCCTGGGCCCCACAGCTGATTTCAACATCAGCAGCCCAACGGTTTGTGTAGGCAAGGAAGTTTCTTTTACCGATGCTTCTTTTTTCACCGGTACAATTTCCAGTTACAAATGGAATTTCGGAAATGGCGCATCCATCGCAACCTCCAATGCCAGAGGACCGCACACCGTTTCCTACCGCACGCCAGGTACAAAATCTATTACGCTGACCATAGAAACTGATCGCGGCTGTGTAATTACCCAAATCAAAACCATCGAAGTAGAATGCTGCGGCGATCATTT
>CAZGAU010000065.1:3461-14095 GCA_964523725.1 uncultured Saprospiraceae bacterium | reverse complement strand
GCTGTGTAATTACCCAAATCAAAACCATCGAAGTAGAATGCTGCGGCGATCATTTCACCTTGAGCGGTAACTCAACTGATCTTACTTGCCCTAACTCAAGCGATGGCGCTATTGATCTCACGGTGACCAATAATTATGGACCTTATACCTACATTTGGAATGACAGCCTTGCGACTACCGAAGATTTAACCGGTTTACCCAGAGGCAGTTATAAGGTCATTATTACGGATCAAGCCACTTGTGATACCACTATTTCATTTGATGTGGGTGGCCCGCCTCAGTTTGCATTTGATACCCTCATTACCCGACCCACCTGCGGAGGCGGTACGGACGGAGCAGTCACCTTACAGGTAAGCGGTGGAACCGGGCCATACCAGTATAATTGGCAAAACAGCGGTTTTGGTACGAATAATGGATTAACCAATATTCCCAGAGGTGATTATACCGTCATCGTGCGCGATGCCAATGGTTGCGATACCGCGCTTACCATACCGGTGCGGGAACTTGAATTGATTCTTGACCCCACTGTAAATGCCGTTACGCCACCCACTTGCAATGGTTTTTCCGATGGCTCCATTGTGGTAGATATTGCCAATGGGTTGGGGCCTTTTGAATACAACTGGAATGATGGACAGGGCTTCCGAGGCGCAAATTCTTTGACTGGCCTTCGCTCGGGTATTTACACCGTACAAGTACGGGATGCCAATCTTTGTGAAGGTAATTTCCAATTTGATATGCAGGATCATCCGCCACTGGTGCTGACTTTTGATACAGAAAATGCGAGTTGTAATGGTATTGCGGACGGTAGTGCTGCCGCAGTTATTTCTGGTGGTGTCGGCAACTATACCTTCTCCTGGAGTAATGGACAAACCAAGGAATCCATTACGGATCTGTCGGCCGGAAACTATACCGTCACCATCCGCGATGGCAATCAATGCGAAATTGTAGGCGATACCACTGTCACCGAACCGGAATCTGTATTTGTCAATGTAACTGATGTTGTGGACGTTATTTGCCATGGTGATGCCACCGGCGCGATCACTGTTGCAGGCTCGGGCGGTACAATGCCTTATTCTTTTAGTATCGCTGGAGCCCCTTTCCAACCGGAACCAGTGTTTACTGGCTTGACCGCGGGCAATTACACCATCACAATTGAAGATGCCGAGGGCTGCGGATCGACCGTGAATGCTATGATCAATCAACCGCCGCCATTGATTGTGGACGCTGGTGACGACCAAACAGTTGAGCTTGGATATACCATTGATTTGCAGGCAATTGCCAATGCGCCCGGCGTAAGCTTCGGCTGGTCGCCGCCCAATGGGCTAAGCTGCACGGATTGTTTTGACCCTACGGTCATGCCGGCCAGAACGACCGTTTATACCGTAACTGTGACCAATGGCGATAATTGCTCCGCTTCCGATTCGCTGAAATTGACCGTTACGGTGAATCGCCCAATTTACGCGCCCAGTGCATTTTCGCCGAACAATGACGGTGCGAATGATTTCTTTACCATTTTTGGGGGACCCGGCGCAAGGATCATACGGAAACTAATCATTTTTGACCGCTGGGGCAACCTGGTGTTTGAAACCAATGACATTCCGCTGGGACAGGAGCGTTTTGGCTGGGACGGCTCATTCAATGGCAAACCGATGTCGCCGGGGGTATTCGTATATATGGCTGAAATCGAATTTATTGACGATGTAATTGTTCAATATGACGGAGATATCACAATTGTGCGGTAACTTTGCTGTAGTTTAATGGTTATTTCTGGAAAAGGTGGTTAAATCTTCTCTAATACAACCATTAACAAATAATAGAAATTTCTATGCTGAAATATTATATCCTGATTTTTACAGGAATTATTTTTTTGTCAATTGCATGTACCGAAGAAACGGTGCCGACGGCTCAGGAAGATATTATCTTTGATGTAAATATCGAAACAGCCAAAGATGTGGAGATTATTTACAGTGATTCTGCGCTCGTACGCGTGAAAATTGAGGGACCAACGATGCTCTACCACGTTAATACCCGCGAGCCAAAACAGGAATTCCCTGACGGTGTAAAGGTGGATTTTTTTGGACCCGATGGCAAAGTGACCGGCGTGCTTACCGGCAAATACGGCATTCGCCACGAAAGCAAGGGAATGGTGATCGTGCAGGATAGTGTAGTTTGGCAAAGCGTCAATGATGAGCGCCTTGAAACCGAAGAATTGATCTGGGATGAAAAAAAGCAAAAGATTTATAACCACAAGTTCGTCGTGTTCCGTAAAGGTCCGGAAATCATTTACGGTCATGGTTTTGAAGCCACCCAGGATTTCAAATATTACAATGTAAAAGCTATCAGTGGCATCAAAAACGTTGAGAATATCAGCGAAGGATTAGAATAATGCTTATATTTTCAATCATATTATTTTTACTATTATCAGCCCTGTTTTCGGGTACAGAAATAGCATTTGTATCTGCCAATAAGCTGCGCATTGAACTAAAGAAAAAGAAAAATGCCAGCCGGGGGCGCATTCTCACCCAATTTTACGAGCACCCATCCGATTTTCTGAGCACCATGCTGGTGGGAAACAACATCGTACTGGTAATTTTCACCTATTTGATGACCATCCCGCTTAACAATATGTTGCAGTCGCATATTGAGAATGAAGGCTTGTTACTATTGATCAATACAGTGATTATTACGCTGGTGGTGCTTTTTTTTGGCGAATTTATACCCAAAACCCTGTTCCGGCTATATGCCGATCAAATTCTCTATTTCCTGGCTTACCCGATCAAATTCTTTCAGGTGCTGTTGGTCGCTCCGGCCTGGATCATGACCAAGCTGGCGGAAGCTTTACTGAAAATTTTCATCCGAACGCCTATTGAAGCTACCGATCAAACTTTCTCCAGACTTGATCTGGAGCATTTTATCAATGCGTCCCATTCGGAAACACATACCGGAATGATCGATCGGGAATTATTTGGCAAAGCATTGAATCTCAAGGATACACGCGTGCGCGACTGCATGATTCCCCGTCCGGAAATGGAATACATTGATGTGAATGCTACCGTAAAAGAGTTGGAAGATTTATTTAAAGAAACCAAACTTTCACGCATCATTGTAGTGCAAGACGATATTGATAATGTGCTAGGATACGTACACCATCAGCAATTACTAGGACAACCCCGAACGATACGAAGCATTCTCATGGACATCCGCTTCGTGCCTGAGGTCATGCGCGTGACAGATTTGCTCAATAAATTTATCAAAGATCGCATCAATATTGCCTGCGTTGTGGATGAATTTGGTGGGCTGGCAGGATTAATTACGCTGGAAGATATTCTGGAAGAGCTTTTCGGAGAAATCGAAGACGAACATGATGAAGAAGAACACATCGAAATTCAGGTTTCTGACCATGAATTTATTTTCTCCGGGCGACTTGAAATTGACTACCTCAATGAAAAATACCCTGATTTGCAACTGCCGGAGGGCGACTACCATACCCTCTCCGGATACCTGGTGATGACCACTGAAAACATTCCCGAGCAAGGCGTGGCACTATTATTAGGCAATTACAACTTCATTCTTGAAGCAGTGAGCGAAACCAAAATCGAAAGAGTAAGAGTCATTCGTTTGGAAACGACGGAAGAGCAATTGTAGGTCGCAGCATTTTGGCTACGACCTGCAATTTGAAAGCGGAAATTATTCCACCAAATGGTCAACTATGTCATCTTTACTGCCCTCGCCTTCCATCAGTCTGGTAACATTTGCAAAAGCTGAATACTCCACGCATTGATAAAAAGGTGCTACCAAAAGCATAGCCACAAAGAAGATCAGCATTCCGATCACCACAAACGCTGAAGCAAACATATCCATGCCGGTAGCTCCAGTAGCCGCAATTCCGATAACAAACACCGCGCCAGCCACCATAAAAAACAGCATAATGACCAATCCCAGGGCAAAGTGTGCGAACCAGCGTTTGGTCACAATTTTCCGGCTGGTTTCCATCGCGTCCCAAAAGCCCATGTTGTAAAACACCACAAACATAGGAGCCCAGCGCCAGGAAACAGCAAGATAAATCACCGGAACAGCCACAACCAGCATGGTAATAATGAAGGTAACCGGAAGCGAATCATTATAGCCATCGAGACTCATAAATGCCATGGAGAAGCCTGCGATAAATGCCGGCGTCATGACTATCAGATAGATTAAAACCGAAATAATGTACACCAGAATCAACTGTCCCAGATAATCGAAGCCTTTGAAAAAATCACCGAATTCGGTGTTTGTATTTTTATGCAGCTTATTGGCGACGATAAACCAGCCCGCTGCCAGAGGCGGACCAATGATAATGCCGGCAATATTGCCCAAAATAGGAATGATACCCACACCCAAAACAATGGCAAAATATACCAGCGTGTAGGCAATGAACCCTCCGGTGTTTCTTTTAATCAGATCGAGTCCTTGTTGAAAAAATTGGCCGATGTTGAACTCGTAGCCATAATCAATCGCTTCCTGGAGCTTAGGATGTTGTTCCAAATTCATTTTTCAAGTTTTTTAATGGGGTAAAATATTGAATTAAAAATTTATTTTATTCAAACATAATGACTAAAGAACCGACCTTCGCATTCAAGGCTCGTACTTTGGGATCATCTGAGGAAAGGATCACTTCGCCCATCAAGTCGGAACCCAGCTTATCAAAATTCTGCGGAATCAAGGCAATCACAAGATATGGACTGATGTTGCCATCGTTCCAGTTGGTCACCAATCCGCCGTAATCCCATTCAAAGCCATAGAAACTAAAGGGCTTCCCGTTGATTTCTTCCAGCTTTTCGAGTGTGGTTCCTACGCTGATACCTTCCTCGGTATGCCAATCGCCTCCTTCCTTGCCAAGCCGAACAAAGGCCGGATTACCAATATTTGCTGCCAGTTCCCAGATGATTTCCAGCTCGTTTTTTGTATCCGGAAACACAATCACGCCCTGTTGTTCTTCGTCTTCTGCTATGGCAACACTGGTGAATTTGATGTTTTCTTTACCATAAGCGTCCTCTACTTCTGCTTCAGTGGTTTCTGCTGTAACCATGCCTATGCGCTTGCCCGGTACAATTAAATAATCTTTTTTCCCCTCGATCGAAGTGGTTTCTTCTGAGTCGGATTCGTTGGTTTTGGGATCGGTCCGACATGCGCCCAACAATAGAAAGATAAGCGCTATTGGGATAATTTTTTTCATATTTTCGATATTTGATAGCTTCTGTTCTACAAATGGCAGGTAATATTGCTGAAGTGCCCCAAACTGATGATTTGCCAGGAACCCAGTACTTCTTCTACGTCCCTGTGGGTTGGCGCGGCAATGGCGATATGGAGTTCCCGGATTTCTTCCGCTTTTTTTATAATCTCAGAGCCATAATACTCTGGCAAAGTATTACCAATCTGATTCGCAAATACCCAGGCGGCATTTGACCAGTTTTCAAAACCTAAATCCGCCTCGCGGCAAAGTTTTTCCAGATTTTGTAGATCTTCTGTGGTTTGAATCCGGATCCAGCAAGAGAATGTACGATAGGTGGAGCGTTTGTGGATGCCTAACTCTTCATAAACCGGAAATTTTTTTTGCCGGGAAACGTTATAGCCGGTCACCATTCCGTCCAGCAAAATCATATCTCGGAAACGCCTGCCCGAAGCCGGTGAGGGAATACTCTCGATCACGGCGCGACAAGGATCGACCGGACGTACCCAAACGATATCAAATTGTTTGCCAAAAGCAATGCGCACGCTTTTTATCGGGGGCAAGCCCAGTTCACCATTCTCCAAACCAAATTTATGCCAAACACTCTTGGCCAATCTTGGTTTTTTGAGCGCGGTAGCTGCTATCCCTACATTCCACCAGGAGTTTTGATCGGATGCATCAATGGCAACGGCTTTTTTATTGTAATGCAAAGCGGCTTTCCACTCTTTCCGATATTTATAAATACTCCCTAGCATGGCATATGGCGGATGCCAGTCCGGTGCCCTTTTGATAATGCGCTTGCATAGCTTCACGGCATTGTACACGTCCCCCCGACTGTGATAAACCTCCGCTTGCTGATACAGCTCCTCTATGTCCAATGGTACTTGCATGTGCTGCTACTATTATTCTCTTACAAACAAATATAAGGGATAATCCCTACTTTTGGCAATGATTTTAACGGTATATCGGTGAAATAAGGCTTGTTAATGGTGTATCGGTGATCGGTGTATCGGTAATCGCATAAGTCAATGAAACAAGAAAGCCATGAAACAATGGAATATCTGGATTGATACCGGTGGTACGTTTACAGATTGCATCGCGGTGAACCCTGCGGATGAAATTTTTCGAGTTAAAGTATTGAGTAGCAGCCATTTGCGTGGGCGCTTACTAAAAAAAACAGCTCCTCGAAAATTTCGATTTTCGCAACAGTGGCGGATTTCAGCGGATATTTTCCGGGATTATGATTTTTTTCTTCTGAGTACAGGTGAACCCGTCGCCAAAATAGAAGCCATTGATTTTCAGGAAAATACTCTAACTCTTAGCCAGGATTTGGATTTCAATGTCGAAACTGATTTTGAGATCACCGCGCAAGAAGAAGCACCAATTCTGGCAGCCAGGCTAGCTACCCAAACGCCACTGAGTCAGTCACTTCCGCCACTTACCATGCGCCTGGGTTCTACCAAAGGCACCAACGCGCTGCTTGAAAAAAAGGGGGCAAACGTCATATTGCTGGTGACGAAAGGCTTCAAAGATTTGGCTTACATCGGCACTCAGCAGCGACCGCATTTGTTTCAATTGAATATCCCGGAGCCGGATTTGCTATATACCCACGTGATCGAAGTGGACGAACGCCTCGATGCGGAAGGCAACATGTTGAAGGCACTATCAGGAGTGGAAATTGATCGTATAATAGAAAAACTACACAGGTTAAAGCCTGAGGCTGTAGCAGTTACCCTTCTGCACGCTTATCGCAATCCGATTCACGAGCAAAAACTGGGCAAAGCGCTTACCCGGGCGGGGTTCGACTTTATCTCGCTTTCTCAGGAATTGACGCCTTCTATTAAAATGTTGCCCCGGGCACAGACCGCATTGTCCAATGCTTATCTTTCACCGGTGATTCACAGGTATTTGCAGCAAATTCGCACCAAATTGCCGGTTTTGCAAAATGCGGCGAATCTGCTCGTGATGACCAGCGCCGGAGGCTTGGTTTCTGCCGATCATTTTAATCCCAAGGATAGTCTGCTCAGCGGCCCGGCCGGAGGCGTGGTGGGCGCAGGGCGCATTGCCCGGCAGCTTGATTTTCCAAGAGTGCTGACTTTCGATATGGGGGGTACAAGTACCGATGCGGCAAGGATTACCGAGGGTTATGACTATCGATTTGTCACTAAAGTAGGTAGCGCCGAGATGCTCAGCCCTTCACTGTCAATTGAAACCGTGGCAGCCGGAGGCGGCTCGATTTGCTGGTTTGATGGGAACAAACTCTCTGTTGGTCCGGAAAGTGCAGGTGCATCTCCTGGCCCAGCATGCTACGGTGCAGGTGGTCCGCTTACAATCACTGATGCAAATTTGCTCCTGGGCAAGCTTGAACCCTCTTCTATGGGCATTCCGGTTCATACTGATAAGGCATTAACAGCTTTACACGAATTACAACAAAAAATTGTAAATCAGACGAATACGCATTACACCGAAATTGAATTGCTCCAGGGGTTTGAAAAAATCGCCAACGAAAAAATGGCCGATGCCATCCGCAAAATTTCGGTTGCCAAAGGTTTCGATCCTACAGATTATGCGCTGCTGGCTTTCGGTGGTGCGGGCGGATTGCATGCTTGCAAAATCGCAGACTTACTGGATATGAAGGAAGTAGTCCTGCCTTTTGACGGTGGATTACTGAGTGCCTATGGCATTGGCCATGCCCGGGTGGAACGCCTTGCCGAGCAACAAGTGTTGCAATTATTTGATAATTGTAAAAATCAATTGCTGCAAATTATAGAGGCATTAACCGCTCATGCCAGTACAGCATTGGAAAAAGAAGGTTATGATTCACATGAAATAGAAGTCGTGCATCGCTTTGTTTATCTGCGTTTTAAGGGGCAAGATAGTACGCTGGAGCTCCCTTTTGAAAACCTGGATGATTTACTTGCAAAATACGAAAAACAATACCTCCAATTATTTGGGCATTTCCCAAGTGGTCGAAGCGTAGAAGTCGAGAGCGCAAAAGTCATTGTTGGAACTAAATTACCGCCTGTTTCTCGCCCCGTCAAAAAAATTCCGCCGCATATCGCGCCTGTTTTTAAAACCCATCAACCATTTTTCACAAATAAAAACGTGGATGTATATCGCTGGGAGGAGCTTCAGATGGGCGCTTTTATTAGTGGTCCGGCTATTTTATTGAATCCGAATTCGACCGCATTCATCGAACCGGGCTGGAATGCCGAAGTAAAAACGGACCAGAATATTGTCGTAAAAAAGCTCAAAGCATCTGAAAAATCAACGGTTGTGCTTGAAAAAGAAGCCATTGAGTTGGAGCTGTTTACCAATCGTTTCACCGCCATCGCTGAGGAAATGGGCGCGCAACTGCAACGCACGGCGTTTTCGGTGAATGTGAAAGAACGACTCGATTTTTCCTGCGCGATTCTGGATGCGGATGCAGAATTATTGGTCAATGCGCCACATATCCCGGTGCACCTGGGAAGTTTGGGTATTTGCGCAAGACTAGTAAAGGACAAATTAAAGCTTGGCAAAGGCGATGTCGTGATTACCAACCACCCCAAATACGGCGGCTCGCACCTGCCCGACGTGACCTTGCTTAGCGCGGTTTTTTCGGATGAAGGTGAATTGATTGGTTACGTAATCAACCGGGCACACCACGCAGAAATTGGAGGTAAGCGGCCTGGCTCTATGCCACCCGATGCTAAAAATCTGGCGGAAGAAGGCGTGGTCATTCCCCCGATGTATCTGGTGCAAAATGGTGTTGCACAATGGGATATACTTGAAAACTTATTGAAAAATGCGCCTTATCCGACCCGCGCTTTGCCGGAAAACCTGGCAGATATCAACGCAGCACTGGCATCTCTGCGTTCCGGGGAGCAGGCTCTAAAAGAATTGGTCAGAAAACACGGGTTTTCGAAAGTGCACCATTATATGCAAATGCTGAAGCAAACTGCGCAGGAGGCATTGCAAAAATCTTTACAAGCATTTGAAGATAAAGTATTTAAAGCCCAAGAAAACCTGGACGACGGACACACGATTCAAGTAAAAATCAGCATCAAGGATGGCGCGATCGATTTCGATTTTAACGGCACTTCGCCAGTACATCCGGGCAATCTGAATGCCAATCTTTCCATTGTGTTCAGCGCGATTATTTATGTGCTACGGCTTGTTTGTGGTAAAGAAATTCCACTGAACGAAGGCTTGATGCAAAATGTGCGTATTCACCTGCCGGTCAGTTTTTTAAATCCAGATTTTAGTGATAATGATGCTCAAAATCCGGCGGTGGTGGGTGGCAATACCGAGGTGAGTCAACGGCTGGTGGATACTTTGCTCAAAGCCTTGAATTTGGCAGCTTGCAGCCAAGGGACAATGAACAATTTTCTCTTTGGCAATGAGCGATTTGGTTATTATGAAACCATTGGCGGCGGTACCGGCGCGGGCAATGGTTTCCATGGGCGCTCGGCGGTACATCAGCATATGACGAATACGAAAATTACAGACCCTGAAGAACTGGAATTGCGCTATCCGGTACGTTTATGGCGATTTGGCATCCGGGAAAATTCAGCCGGCAAGGGTACTTGGCACGGCGGCGACGGCATTATCCGGGAGATTGAATTTCTGGAAGATTTGGATATCACCATTTTAAGCCAGCATCGGAAGATTGCGCCTTACGGTTTGCAAGGAGGCGAAGAAGGAAAGCCGGGTGAACAAATTTTAATCAAAAAATCAGGCGAAGTTATTCCGCTCAAGGGTATTGATAGCCAAAAAGTTGAGTCGGGTGACCGTATTATTATTCAAACGCCCGGAGGCGGAGGCTTTGGGTAAACGAAAGCAGTTAGTTCATTGCCATACCGATAGACTATCAGTTTGAAATAAAAAGAGGGACGACCGAACATCATCCCTCTCGATTTCACCTTGAGTTACTCCTGTTTCACTTTTAATCCACCGTGATTGAGTCGGGCAGTGATCGTGCCGCGAGCATTTTGCGAACCAAGATGTCCTTGTACTTCATGGCTCGAACCTTTTTCTATTTCCTTAGAAACGCTTAAAGCCGAAGGGTAATAGATACCTGCGTAGGTGGCCGTTGCGTCTAGTTTAAAATTAGCTCCGGATTCCACGCCTAATTTAAAATCGGTATAACTTCCAACCAGATTGACGCTGGTAAAATTCTTACCTATCGCGCCCACGCTTGCACCACCGTAGCTCATATTCAAATCCAGCAGATTTCCCAATTTTTCGACGCTCACATTGGTATATTTAGAGTTGATAATCACATCCTGGACTGATCCCAGGCGAATATTATCATATTTTCCTTCGTTTCTGAATTCCTTGGCTTGCGAAATTTCGTAAGTATCGTACTTCGTACTTGCCAGGATATTTTCGGCTTTATCCAGGCTAATGCGAGAGTATTTGCTGACAAATTCCACGTCTTTTA
>CAZGAU010000065.1:0-3361 GCA_964523725.1 uncultured Saprospiraceae bacterium | reverse complement strand
TCGGCTTTATCCAGGCTAATGCGAGAGTATTTGCTGACAAATTCCACGTCTTTTACATCTCCGCAATCAAGCTTGGCGTAGGAGATATCGCCCGAGATATTCTGGGCATTTCCCAGCGAGCCATTCCCGTAAGCCAGCACTACTTTAGCATTATTATTCACCCCCTGCATCTTGATGTTGCCATACTTGATATCCACGTTGACCCGGCCGCTGAGCGAAGCCACATAAGTATCGCCGTATTTATTGGCTAATTCAAGATTATTAGTGGACGGCAGAAAAACTTCATAATTGATGGAATAATCACTTTTGTTGCCGGAACTCCAGTCCCACCATTCTTTTTTGTAAGGTTCGATCTGTGTTTCCGCCTTGACGTAGTCGGATTTATTGTAAAAATTGATGTTGATACGATCAAATACTTTCTGTGCGTTTGATTCACTTGAAGCATTTACGATGATAGTCACATCTACCTTTACGCGATTCCGATCCCAGGTTTTGACATCTACTTTTCCATACTTGTTGTAAATAGCTGTTGTGCCGTTGGCGGAGATATCAAACTCCTTTTTGATCGTTTTGGTGAATTCCCTGCGCACATCGTCACCGGCGCGCACAGTAAGGGCTGTACCGGCAATGAGCAACAGCGCCAGCCCGATTTTATATACTGATTTCATCATCCTCTGAATTTAAATTTTCTTTTGATTGTTGAATACGATTGAGCACACGCTCCAGGATTTCGACTTTTATTTGATAGCTTCTGATCAGATTCGATATAATTTGCTCTTCGGCGCCCTTCGGTGCTTTCTGAAGCTCAGATTCCAGGGCTTTCATAGTTTGGTCGATGGCTTCCAGGTCTTTCAGTACTGATTCATCATCTATTTGCATAGAAACCTGTTGTACCTTCTGGTCAATTTGCTCGTTGTAATAGCGCACCATTTCGGCGTATTCCGGAGAAATGTCGGACAGTGACGCCACTGTTCGCGACTCTACAGCCTGCGTTTTAGTAAAGTAGATCCCGGTCGCAGCCCCAACGCTAAGCAGCAGTAGTACTGATGCAGCGATACTGATGACCCGCCAAATAGGCGCAATTTTGAGCGTGCGCTGCTTTTCCTGCGGATGAAGCGCTTTATCTACCTCTACCCAAATCTGAAAGCTCGGGATTTCGGTATCAAATGCTTCACGGTTGTCCACAACAAATTGCTCTAGTGCATCTTGTTTTTTGGTAGCATTCAAAGCTTGTTCGATAGCAGTCCAGCTATGCTCTCCAGGCTCTGCGGCGTCAAAAGCTACACGGTTCTGGAGGATGTACTGCTCCAGGCTGCCTTGCTCGGCATTTGCATCCAGCGCTTGCTCGATGGCATCCCATAGGTGGTTGCCCGGCGTTGCGGTATCAAATGCTGACCGATTTTCTGAAATAAACTGCTCCAAACGATTTCGCTGCTTGTTCATGACGTTAAACGTTGCGTTTCCAAAATATCCCGTAGCTTGCTTTTAGCCCGGCTAAACTGGGATTTGGAAGTTGCTTCTGTAATGTTGAGAATCTCGGCTATTTCTTTGTGGTCGTATCCTTCCAGTAAATAGAGGGAAAAAACCACCCGGTAGCCATCCGGCAATTCAAATAAAGCGCGATTAATACGCTCCACCGTCAGTTTGGTTTGTTCCTTGTCTTCCCGTTCTTCTTCCTGTACGTTGGTAAAACGCTCGTCCAGTTCTTCAAAATAGACGCGATTGCGTTTCAGGAAATTGATACAGTTGTTGATGACAATTCGCTTAATCCAGGCGCCAATCGAGGATTGGAACTGGAAGGTGTCGAGTTTGGTAAAAATGTCCACAAAAGAATTTTGCAAAATGTCTTCTGCGTCCAGTTCGTTTTTCACCATTCTCATACACACGTTGTACATGGCTTTCGAATAAAGCTTGTACAGCTCAAACTGAGCCTGACGATTTCCTTGTTTACATTTCTCAACGATGTCCCGATGCGTACTAGCGTAGTCCACTTAAATATTTTATTCAATTAGATAGACAATAGGGTTTCCGAAGGGTTGCACCTAAATGTTAAATTTTTTTAAAAAAAGGCGCAAGGTTTTGCTAAAACGAAGATAAGAAGAAAATAGATGACAATGGAATGACAGAAAGCAGGAAAGACGAAGGACTGGAACAGTCAAAAACCATTCCAGTCCTGTACTAAAACAAAAGGTCTTAAGCTTATATCCTGAAAATTAGTCTCAAAGGTGAACCCGCCACATTTCGTAGGCTTCCTTTGCCAGGTGCTCGCGGTGGTCAGGATGCGCAATATTGATCAGCATTTGGGCACGCTCACGAATACTTTTTCCGAAGAGATTGGCAACGCCGTATTCGGTAACGATGTAATTGGCGTGCGCACGCGTGGTCACGACGCCGGCGCCGGGCTTCAGCAAGCAAGTGATCCGGCTGATACCTTTATTGGTAACCGAAGGCAGCGCAATAATTGGCTTGCCACCTTCCGAAAGAGCAGAGCCTCGCATGAAGTCCATCTGCCCCCCTACCCCTGAGTAAATTTTGGTTCCGATAGAGTCGGCGCATACCTGACCGCTAAGGTCCACTTCAATGGCGCTGTTGATCGCCACTACTTTGGGGTTTTGCCGGATCACTGCGGTGTCATTCACATACTGAATATCAAGCATTCGTACCAGCGGATTGACGTGTACAAAGTCGTACAACTTCTGCGAACCGATCAAAAAGCCAGAGACGATGTGGTTTCGGTGCCGCACCTTATGCTGATTGGTAATCACGCCTTTTTCGATCAAAGGCAGCACGCCGTCTGAAAACATTTCAGTGTGAATACCCAGTTCCTTGTGGTTTTCCATGGCTGCCAGCGCTGCATTCGGAATAGCGCCGATGCCCATTTGCAGGGTAGAACCATTTTCCACAAGCTCGGCGATGTATTGTCCGATCCGAGTTTCTACTTCATCCGGCGGAGGCAACTCCAGTGTTGGAAGTTTATAATCTACCTCGATCACTTTATGAAATTTACTAATATGAATATTCCCGTCACCATTGGTATGCGGCATATTAGGATTTATTTCGGCAATCAGATATTTAGCTGTCTGTGCAGCTGCCAGGGAGGTATCCACCGAAACGCCCAGCGTAACGTATCCATGAATATCCGGCGGTGAAACCTGTAGCAGCGCTACGTCCAGCTTTACAACACCACGCCGGAACAAACGCGGCACATCACTTAGAAAAATCGGCACAAACTCCGCTCGGCCATCCTGTACCGCTGCTCGCATATTCGAACCGGTAAAAAGGCTTTTCACCTGAAAACTGCGCTCGTATTTTGCATCGGCATATGGCGCTTTTCCCTCTGTGTGCAACTGGTAAATTTCAA
>CAZGAU010000064.1:0-26760 GCA_964523725.1 uncultured Saprospiraceae bacterium | reverse complement strand
AAATTATATAGGAAAAGTTTGATGTTTGATGTTTGATGTTTGATGTTTGATGTTTTTACAAAAGTTTATTATTTACAACAACTAAATAAACTATTAATTAGGTACTGACTATTGAACTTTGAACTATTGAACTTTGAACATCCAACCTACTCCCTCTTTCCCTCCTGATACCGCACAATCCTTGGCTCCGGATACATTGGGCGGATAAATTTATCCATAAAACTCTGCGCGGATTGTTCGTCTTTAAAATCGCCGACGGTGTAGGAAAACTTGGCGCCTTCAAGCTGTTCCATCACCATATTGCCATGCCGGAAAAACACTTCACTGGTGTCGGGCAGTAGCGAATCGGTAGCCATAATTTCAATGCGAAAGCCGGTATAATTTTCCGCCAAATCTTTGGCCGGATAGCCTTCTGGCTTTTTAATCTTTATTTCCAACCCACCGGAAACCGGTCGAATTGCGCCCATTTTTACAGAGTCTTTCTCTGTTTTTTTAATGAGCGGTTTATCAAAGCCTTCGCTTTGCGCAAAAGTGATATTTTGAAAAAATAAATAAGATAAAACACTTATTATCAGATAAGAAACAACTTTCATTGCAAGTAATTTTAGGATTATTGGAATTATTTTCTTGATCCTGTATAACTTTGAACCAAAGTAAAAATAACAAAATTCTAATGAGTCTTCGCATTGTTTTTATGGGTACGCCCGAATTTGCTGTGCCTTCGCTGGATATTCTGTTACAAAACGGCTACAACGTGGTAGGTGTTGTGACAGCTACCGACAAAATGGGCGGTCGTGGCGGCAAGCAATTGATCCAGTCTGCCGTAAAAAAATATGCAGTGGAGAAGGGCTTACGCGTACTGCAACCGGAAAAATTTAAAAACCCGGAATTCCTGGAAGAATTGCGCAGCTTAAAAGCTGATTTACAAATAGTTGTAGCCTTTCGCATGTTGCCGGAAGTCGTTTGGTCCATGCCGCCAAAGGGTACTTTTAACCTGCACGGCTCGCTATTACCAAAATACCGTGGCGCTGCGCCCATCAACTGGGCGGTCATCAACGGAGAGACCGAAACCGGCGTAACCACTTTCTTTTTACAACACGAGATCGATACCGGCGATATGATCCTGCAAAAACGCATCCCCATCGGTGAAAATGAAACCGCCGGCGATGTGCACGACCGCATGATGCTGCTGGGCGCAGAGGCAGTGCTGGAAACGGTGCAAATGATTGATCAGGGCAAGGTAAAGTTGCAAAAACAGCAGGATACGGCGGCTACCCACGCCCCGAAAATCTTTCATGAAACCTGTGAAATCAATTTTAACCAGCCCACCCAAAAAGTGCATGATTTTATTCGCGGCCTAAGCCCCTACCCTGCCGCCTGGACGACGCTCGACGGACTGGAAATCAAAATCTTACGCACAAGCAAAGAAGTTTCAAACCATGATTTCAAGCCCGGAACATTTATTTCCGACAATAAAAAAGAGCTAAAAATAGTCACAGCCGATGGTTTTGTGCAGGTACACGAATTGCAGTTGCAGGGCAGAAAAAGGATGGATGTTGTGGCATTCTTAAATGGTTATACGATAAGTTGATAGTTTTGAAAAAAAAACTATATTTCTTTGTTAGTCTCTGGGAAACATCTGGTAATTTTTGTATATTTGCAGCGTCAGCCAAAATAGATGGCTATTTCTCCCAAACGTTAACACACCAATCTAGTATTAGTTATATCTCCTTATCGGAGGTATTGCCAGGTTTTAAGTATTACTTACTTGAATTTGTATTACAAGCACTAATCAACACCAATTGATTTTTTACATCTCGTATTAATTCTTTAAAAATGCAGGTTTTAAAAGAGTTGACCCATATTGTAACTAAAGAAAAAGTGCGCGCCCTGGAACTTTTGGGTTTTCCATTTTCCCGTGACGATTCACAGGCAAGGGCATTGTATATGAAAATACTGGGTGAGGAATTTGAGTCGGACGAAATGGCGGCTCAAGCCTTATTTGGTACAGATAAACCCGAGAGTAATTACAGAAAATTGAAGTCGGATTTGTTTAAACGCCTGGTAAATGCGCTTTTTTTTATAAATATCAAAAAATCCAAATATAATACCCGGCAGCTCGCCTATCATGAATGCTATAAAAATTGGGCCGCCTCCAAAATCCTCTCTGGAAAAAATGCCAAAGAATCAAGTATATTTCTGACTCAAAAGGTATTAAAATACGCCGAAGAGTTTGAATTCACGCACCTTTGCATGGATGCCTGCAAAGCCCTGCGACTTCATTATGGTTCTATCATCGGTGATTCCAAATTGTATGAAGAATACAATCAAAAATATAAAGATTATGCTGCATTATATCACCAGGAGAGCATAGCCGAAGAATATTACACGGATTTAGTAATAGAACACATCAAAAACAAGTCGCTCAAATCTAATGTAAAAGAAAAAGCAATTCAATATTATGATGCGCTCAAACCGGCACTTCGGCAATGGTCATCGCACGACCTGCATTTTTACGGCAATTTGATCCGCTTAATTATTTACACCTCTGTAAATGATTATAAAAATGCTATTTCGGTTTGCGAGGAAGCCATTCGTTTTTTTGACCGGAAGATATATACAGCCAGAATGCCGCTCATCGGTTTTAATTATCAAAAGATCATATGTAATATTCAGCTTCGCGAATTTGATGAAAAAGATTCCTCCTTGCACTTAATGAAAAAAGCCAAATTTCTGGAGGAAGGCACTTATAACTGGTATAAATTTCAGGAAGTTTATATCATATTAAGACTGCACACCCAAAGATACCAGGCGGCATTTGATATATACAGCGCGGCCGTCCGGCACAAGCGTTTTCAATACCTTCCGCCTGATCGCCAGGAGTATTGGAAGATACTGGAAAAATATTTACATTATTTAGCATTGGTAAATAAAATAGAACCAACCGGCAACAAAGAATATTTCAGTAAATTCAGGCTTGGCAGGTTTTTGAACGAAACACCTATTTTCTCAAAGGATAAAAAAGGCGTAAATATTGCAATTCTGATCATTCAGATTCTTTTTCTGATGCAGCAGAACCGGTGGTCGGAAACCGTGGACAGGATTGATTCTATTGAAAAATACGCCGAACGATATTTACATAATAATTACACAATACGAGCTTATTATTTTATTAAGATGCTTTTATTGCTCCCCAAAAATCAATTCCACAGAGAAGCGATAACTCGCAAAACAACGCAATACCTCCAACAATTAAAATCACATTCTCCTGAATTTTCCACTGAATCCTCTCATGTAGAGATCATTCCGTTTGAAGATATGTGGGATATGTTGCTCGAAAACCTTGGAAGACAGTTCGTCAACGTCCCATCAAATTAAACATAAATGCCTGAAAACCAGTTTTTTAATCTAAATTCCGTCCCTTTTTTTTAGAAAATTGAGGGTAACGATTACAAGGCCATTTGTCATTGCCTGCTGTGCAAATAATGCCTAATATTATATCATTATTTATTGTTCATAGTTTCTTAAACAAATTTACTCATGACAACAGTTACTTTTTTTCAACTTTTGACGACCTTCAGTACTTTTAGCTCAATCATTATCATTGATACCGTTGGTCCATGACACTCTACCCGAGGTAATTAATGTTCAAATTATCTGAGCCTCTAACAAAAACAGAAAGGAACATTAAAGAAAAACAAGCTCTTGCAAATGCAGGGGCTTGTTGTATTTTGGGACATATCGATTCTCTTTGAGGTAAGTAGTCGGACCGCTTTACAGTCGATTGTCGAAAATCCGATTAAGCTGATAACCAACTTCTTATGAAATATTTTATTTTAATTTAAAATTGTCCCTTTGCTTACTAAAAACAAATTAAAAGCCACTTTATATTTTGAACAATAAACTGAATATCAATTTATTATTATTAAAACAATGGCACTTTGTCAATTTTTAGGGAGTAACAAAACAAGGTATAGTTGTCATTGTATAGACCTGAAATTTGCCTCATCTTTGTTGCAGCTCTGTTACTCGTGCCTCAAGTAGTTTTTGTGTTTATTTGTTTGGGTTATATAGTATTATTACGAAGCATGATTCATTTTCGTTCGAGAATTTGGATCATGCTTTTTTTTATAGATTTACCTCCAATACTTCAGTACTTATTATCTTCATTTGCGAAAATTCGCTACCTTTGAAATGTTACTCACGAGATCAAGCTGTGAACTTCAAATCTGAAATCAGAAACTTAATATTTTATGCCGGATCAATATATCAGCACCCGCAACCTGCGATTTATTCTCCACGAAGTACTCCATGCTACTTCGCTTAATCAATATCCTTATCACGCCGACTACGACACCGAAACTTTTGACATGGCGGTCGAAGCAGCCAAAGCCCTGAGCGATACTTATCTTTACCCTTTTTATCGGGTTATGGATAAAGAAAAAGCTTATTATAAAGATGGCGTGGTGCACGTGCATCCGAGTCTGCGCCCGGCTCTGAAGGCACTCGCGGAAGGCGGCTGGATCTCGGCGCATGATACTTATGAAAATGGCGGTCAGCAAATGCCCTATACTTTACTAAATGCAGGTTTATTATGTTTTTATGCTGCCAATGGCAACGCAGCTTCGCATGCATTTCTTACAGCCGGTGCGGCGAATCTGATCCGTACTTTTGCTTCGCAGGAACTAAATGAAACGTATATTCCTTCATTATATTCTGGCGACTGGCAGGGCACTATGGCGCTCACCGAACCCCAGGCGGGCAGTTCACTGACAGATATTGTGACCTCTGCAGCGCCTTTGCGAGACGGTTCCTACAGCATTAAAGGTCAGAAAATCTACATTTCTGGAGGCGATCATGATGCCGTGGATAATGTGGTACATCTTTTATTAGCAAAAATCAAGGGCGCTCCGGCAGGAACCAAGGGGATTTCTTTATTCGTGGTGCCCAAATACCGTCATGAAAATGGCAAATTAGTAAATAATGATGTAACAACAGCCGGTATTTACGGCAAAATGGGACAAAAAGGTTACGTCGCAGCGCATTTGATGCTGGGTGAAAAAGATGATTGCCGGGGTTATTTAGTTGGCGAACCACATCATGGTTTGCCTTATATGTTTCAAATGATGAATGAGGCGCGCATTGGTACAGGCTTGATGGCCACCGGAGCGGCTTCTGCGGCTTATTATGCCTCTTTAAAATACGCCAACGAACGCTCGCAGGGGCGCCATCCTTCGAATAAAGATCCACACGTACCGCCGGTGCTTATTATAGAACACGCCGACGTGCGCAGAATGTTATTGCAACAAAAGGCCATCGTTGAAGGCAGTATCGCACTGTTATTACAATGCAGTTATTATGCCGACCTCGCGCACGCTGCTGAAGCCGAAACCAAGGAAAATGCGCATTTACTGCTGGAATTACTCACCCCCATTGCCAAATCCTACCCCGCCGAAATGGGCACCTACGCCACCAGCGTGGGCATGCAGGTATTGGGCGGCGCCGGCTACACCGACGATTTTCCGCTTGAGCAATACTACCGCGACATCCGTGTGAACGCTATTTACGAAGGCACCACCACCATCCACGGTATGGACATTCTGGGCAGAAAAGTGATGATGAAGAATGGCAAAGCCGCCATACTCTTCGCACAGGAAGTACAAAAAACCATCGTCGCCGCGCAAGGTTCCGCCCAGCTCAAGCCTTATGCCGACAAGCTCGCGCTGGCTGCCAAATCCCTCCAGGAAGTGACCGCGCACCTGATGCAACTGGCGATGAAAGAATCCGCCGAAGTATTCCTGGCCGATGCCACGCTTTATCTCGAATATTTTGGCACCATCACCATTGCCTGGCAGTGGCTCCAGCAAGCTATCGTAGCCGAGCAGGCTTTAACCGCCGCCGCCGGAGAGGATGTACAATTTTACCAAAGCAAGCTGCACACCTGCCGCTATTTCTTTGAGTACGAACTACCCAAAACCTACGGCCTGCACGCTCGCCTGATGAGCAACGAGCGCGTCACGCTGGAAGTGAAGCCGGAGGAGATTGTGTGAGTAACGGCGAGCTTTAGCCGCCAACAAATAAGGATAAGAGGATTGTTTGAAACATTCACTTTGAAAATATGATTCTTTTACATTAATTTCGTAAAAAAACAGATGGAACATCACTTTCCAAATATTGTATCCGATCCGGCGATTCTCAACGGCAAACCCTGCATTAAAGATACTCGCATCAGTGTGGAGCTTATTATGGAATGGCTCGGCACGGGCGGTACGCCGGAGAGCATTGCCGCCAAGCATCCCTTACTCACCAAAGAATTGGTACAGGAAGCTATTCGTTATGCGGCTCGTTTTGCAAAAAATGAAATTGTCATTGAAGTCAGGCTCAGCGCATGAAATTACAGGATTCTCAATTTCTTACAGACGAAAATATTGATAAGGAAGTTGTTCAATTTCTTCGTTAATATATTTACAAAAACACCGATAAATTTAGACTTTAAGTATCTATTTGATTATCTTATTTAGCTCTAGAGTGTAACCACAATTTAAAATCTCCAAACATCTAAAAAGTACCTCCGAACCTATTTTTTCTGTCTCCAAACATCTAAAAAGAATTTCAAAACATCTAAAACATGTAACAAAAACGCGCCACTCATGATTATTCATATCACCAGTGGCGCTTGATTATAATTTTTATTTTAATTTTTAACTCTTGCTCGCCTTCCGCTTCACGCCGATCAGGTTCTTGAGTTTCACGATTTCGTTGAATTTTGTGACGCTCTCTTCCAGCGTAGCTTCTACTTCCTTTTTGACTTCTGCCCATTCCTGTTCCAGGTCTTTGGAGCGGGTGTAGGCGGCTTGGTTGGGGCGACCTTCGCGACCGCCGGAAATGTAACCGTCCACGCCAGTGACGTAGTTGTAGGCTTCCACCATCTGGTTGTCGAGCTTCGGTGCAAAACGGATCGGGTCTTGTCCGCTTTCGTTTTTGGTCTGCATCAGTTTTTCTTCCTGTGTGGTCAGGTCTTTCAGCAGATTGGTTGCCAGTTCCTGCACTTCCTTATCGTCATCCGCCTGCTCGCTGAGCCATTTGATCTGCTCTTTTACGCTGCGAATCTCCTTGATTTTTGCGTGCACTTCGGTGATAGCGTCGCGCAGTTCCAAGCCGAGCTTTAATTGCTCCTGATAATCCTCATCGGTGAAATCATCCTCGATACGCGGGTCTTCTTTCACTTCTACCTGCTGCGTGGCCACGGATTGTCCGTCCACGAGCAAACGTACATCGTACATGCCGGGCGGCGCCTTCACACCACCTTTATAGCCCCAAATGATCGCGCCATCCACGAAGGTCGGTCCTTCGTAGGTCAAATCCCAGGTCATACGGTGCATCCCGGTTTTGTTTGGCAGGGGCGATGTTTTGTGCGCTTTTGCCTTCTTCGCATCATTGGTAAATACGCGTACCACGCGGGCATCTTTATCCACGATTTCCAGCATCACTTCCTGACTGGCGGTGTCTTTTAAATAGTAGTACATGGTAGCGCCGCTCGGCTTGCCTTCGGGGGCATACTCGGAAAGTCCGCTGTCACCGCCTGCATCATTCACTTTGTAAGCCGGACGCGGGTCGAATAAATGTGCAGCCTGCTGCGCCAGTTTTGCGTTCAGTTCATGCAAGGGTGAAATATCATCCAAAATCCAGAACGAGCGCCCCTGCGTGGAAAGCACCAAATCTTTCTGGTGCACGCGCATATCGGTGACCGGGGTGATCGGCATATTTAATTGTAAAGTTTGCCAATGCGCTCCTTCATCAAAAGAAACAAACACACCAAACTCGGTGCCGGCATACAGCAAGCCCTTTCGATCCGGGTCTTCGCGTACCACGCGCACGGGGTAGTCGGTAGGAATGCCATTGTTGCCGGTGGTCAATCTTTTCCAGGTTTTGCCGTAATCATTGGTCATAAAAATATAAGGTGCAAAATCATCGAAACGATAATTCTGAACCGCCACGAAAGCTCTGCCTTTAGCGTGTTTGGACACATCAATTTTATTAACGGTGCCGTATTTAGGCATGTCCTTAGGTGTAATTTCCTGCCAGGTTTTTCCGTCATCCTGTGTGATATGCAGGCGACCGTCGTCTGTGCCCGCCCAGATAATGCCTTTAGAATTTGGATCCGGAACGATCTCAAATACGGTGTTGTAAATTTCAACCCCGGTGATATCGTGATTGATCGGGCCGCCCGAGTAATCCTGATGCGCCGGTGTATTGGTCGTTAAATCCGGGCTAATCACCTCAAACGTTTTGCCACCATCCTTGGAGCGGTGGATGTACTGCGAACCGTGATAAATTTCATTCGGATCGTGCAACGATACGGCCATTGGAGAAACCCACTGGAAGCGGTACTTCAGATTTTTAGCGGCTTCGCCCAATTGCAGCTGAGGGTAGGTCATCACGTTCATCACCTGATCTTTCGCCAGATCGTAGCGATCCATTACCCCACCGTAGCAACCGGCGTAGATGGTCTCCGGATGATCCGGGTGCAATGCAACCGGTCCTGTTTCGCAACCGCCCACCGAGTACCAGTGCTGCTTCGGATGCAAGGTATTGCTGGAAGTCCACGCCGGAACCGTGATGGTCGTATTGTCCTGCTGTGCGCCGTACAAGCGGTACGGGAAGCCGTTATCCACCACCACGCCGTACAACTCCGCTGTCGGTTGATTGTGATAAGTGGACCAGCTCTTGCCGCCATTGAGCGTCACCTGCGCGCCACCGTCATCGGCAACGACCATGACGTTCGGGTTATTCGGATTGATCCAGAGATCGTGCACATCGCCGTGCGGTACGGGAATCGCTTCGAAAGTTGCGCCGCCATCTACCGAGCGATACAGACTTGTATTGAGCGCATAAACCGTATTTGGATCTTGCGGATCAGCCACCACGTGTGTGTAATACCAGGCACGTTGGCGTAGTTTGTTTTCCTTATTGGTACGCTTCCAGGTTTTGCCGGCATCATCCGAGCGATAGACACCTCCGGCCGGTTCCGCTTCAATGATCGCCCAGACGCGATCCGGATTTGCCGGCGAAACGGTCAGTCCAATTTTCCCGACCAGCCCCGTCGGGAGTCCACCTTCCAGTTTTTTCCAGGTATCGCCACCGTCCGTAGTTTTATAGACTCCACCTTCTTCCGAGCCGCTGGTCATGCTCCAGGGCTTACGTTCTGCCGTCCACATGCCGGCGTAGATCTCGCGCGGATTTTTGGCATTCATTGCCAGTGAAACAGCGCCGGTTTTATTAGAAATAGCTAAAATTTGTTCCCAGTTTTTACCGCCGTCTTTTGAGCGATACACGCCTCGCTCCGGGTTAGGTCCGAAAATATGCCCGAGGGCAGCGACATAAACGAGGTCAGGATTGTTGGGATGTACTCTGATCTTGCCGATTTGTCCGGCTTCCGGCAAGCCGATGAAAGCCCACGTTTTACCGCCATCGGTGGATTTATAGACACCGTGCCCCGCGGAGGTATTGCCCCGTGGATCAGCAGAACCGGTACCGACGTAAATGACATTCGGATCTGAATCGGCAATTGCCACCGCGCCGATGGAGCCGCCAAAGAAACCGTCCGAAATATTATTCCAATTGCTGCCCGCATCGTCGGTTTGCCAAACGCCGCCGCCGGTCGTTCCCATCAAAAAGCGGAAAGGCTCATCAGGGAAGCCAGCTGCCGCCGTGGAGCGCCCACCCCGGTAAGGACCGGCCATTCGGTATTTCAAGCCGCTGTAAAGTGAGGTATCAACTGTAATATTTGCAGCTCGTTGTGCTACAATGTTGAAATTTGGCAACATCCAGAAAAAGGATGCTAGCAATAAGGTTAAAGAATAGAGTGGTGTTTTTTTCATGTTCATCAATTTTTTTTGCAGGAGGAATTCATACAAACTCCTCATTTTCTTACCTGTACACAGTTTTTTTTACTTTAGAAAATAAATACAATTATTAAATTTCATTTTAATGATGGGTAAATTTTATGTATATTAAATTTTTACCCGATTTTATTTACAACACAATCCTTTATTCAAGGGCATGTCATAATAAAAGCACCGCCGATAAATATTTTTATCATCAGTGACGCTTCATTATTATAATCATTGAATTATTTTCCTTCACGCAGCATCGGGTCTTCCCGCACTTCCACAAAGCCGCTCGCGGTTTTGCCGGCTACTTCCACCGTCACCTTATAGCGCCCGGCTTCGGCTTCATGGAAAGACAAACGCTCGCCAAAAAAGGGCTTGCCCTCGGCGTAGGCGTTGAAATTTTCCACCAGCTCGGAACGCACGCCATTCAGGTCCCGGAGGTTTCCGGCTTTGCTCAAATCGTTTTCAATATTCGTTAAAAGTGTTTGTAAATCAGACTTTTGCACAAGTTGTTTCAATTGCTGAATGACACTGCTCAGATGTTCGCGATACGCCTTGACTTCTCCCTCCGTCACCGGGAACATAAAATTCCAGTAAGCCCGGTTGATGCCTTTATTTACAGGGGTTTTAAATGTTATTTTATGCGCATCGGTGAATGATTCCACCGTGACCAGCGCGGTGTCCTTGGCGGCGGCATTCTTTACATAGAAGTTAATATAAGCGCCATTCCTTGGATTATAGCCTCGAAATTCAAAACTCGGTTGCTTGCGTCCGGTGTTGATTTCCAGCCACTTGGTTGCCGTTCGATTATGAAATAAATGGATATCTTTTTGCTGAATATCGGGCGTCATTTGCTGCAAAGGTGTAATATCATCCAGAATCCAGATGCTGCGCCCGTGCGTGCCCGCGATGAGATCACCATCACGCGGATGGATCATCATATCATAAATGGCAACGGTCGGTAAGTTATTCATCAGTGGCTCCCAGTTATTACCTCCATTTACACTCACATGCACCGCATTTTCACTGCCGACAAATAATAAATTCGGATTTATGATATCTTCGCGTACGACATATAAGCTCCAGCCGTCGGGCAGATTATTACTAATATCGGTCCAGGTTTTACCAAAATCGGTGGTTTTAAAGACATAAGGTTTATAATCATCATAACGATGATTGTCAAAAGTAACATAACAAGTTCCGGGTTCATGATGCGAAGGTTCCACACGGCTCACCCAGGCATTGGCGGGCACGCCGAGGATATTGGGTTTCACGTCCGTCCAGGAAATGCCGCCGTTTTGGGTAATTTGTACATGCCCATCATCAGTACCTACCCAGATTACCGAAGGATCGAGCGGAGATTCCGCGATTGTAACAATCGTATAATGATTTTCACCGCCCGTTACACTGCGTGTAAGATAACCACTATTGGTTGGGTTGCGCCGCTTGGGATCATTGCTCGTCAAATCCGGGGAAATGATGCGCCAGGTATTGCCGCGATCCACCGATTTAAATAAATGATTTCCACCAAAATACAAGGTGTGTGAATTGCTCGGCGACAGTACCAGTGGGCTGTTCCAGTTGAAACGAAACTGCGGCGGCAACTTCGGACGCTCTTCGCGGCCACCGAAAAACCAGTGTTCCCCCGGATCAATGGTGTAACGAATCGGCGTTTCAGGATAATTCGGATCGACAAAATCTTTATAATTTATAATGGTTTCCGGATTAGGTGTAATGTATTGATATTCCCGGGTGTAAAAATCCAATCTTGTAGCAAAGCCGACATGATTTACTAAATAAATCGTGCGATTATCAATCGGATCGATCGCGCAATAAAAGCCGTCCCCTTCTCCTACCCAGGTGTTGTGCTCATTCAGAATACCCCGATATTCACGGCTATTGCTGGGCCCCATCCAGAGTCCATTGTCCTGCAAACCACCGATCACCCAGTACGGATCACGCATATCTGTATTGATCGCATAATATTGCCCGATGGCCATATTATTATGCGATAAAATAGTTTTACCGCCATCCACCGATAAACGCAGCCCCTGGTCGGTTGCCAGATACATAATATTATTATCATAAGGTGCGATCCACATATCATGATCGTCACCGCCGTCGGTGCGCCAGCGCCGGGGTTTAAAGGTTTTCCCACCATCATTGGATATTTCAAAACCGCGACTTACAATGTAAATATTATTCGGATCGATCGGATCGATTTCAATCTGCCCATGATAGAACGGACGAACGGCGTGCTTATAGAGCCAGCGCCAGGTTTTACCGCCGTCGTCGGTGCGATAGACGCCTGTACCGGGATTATTTTTATGATAACCTTCTTCATCATGTCCGGGAATTTTTTCATCTGCTTCGACCGCTGCGACTATAATATTCGGATTTTTATGATGTATGGAAATATCGATCATGCCGGTTGCGCCTTTGGGCAAGCCGTTGGTGAGTTTGGTCCAGCTTTTGCCGCCGTTGGTGCTTTGAAAAATGCCGCCGTTGTCGCCGCCACTTTTGTAATAATAAGGTTCGCGCAGGCGCTCGTAAAAGCCGGCGTATAAAATATTGGGCTTGGTCGGATGCATCTTGATATCAGTGCAGCCGGTTTTGCCGTCGTCGGGTAAGCCATTGGTCAATTTCGCCCAGGTTTTGCCGCCATCGGTAGTTTTGTACAACCCGCGCTCCCCATTGTAGCCCCACAAATGCCCCACGGACGCCACGTAAGCAATATTCGGGTCGGTCGGATGCGTAGCGATGCCGGCGATATGATGCGAATCTTCAAAACCCATATATTGGAAGGTCTTGCCACCGTCCGAGGATTTGAATAAGCCGTTACCCCAGCCGCTGGAATTGCGATTCGCGGATTCGCCCGTGCCGACCCAGATAATATCAGGATTGGATTGAAACAAAGCCACCGAACCAATCGAGCAGGCGCCATATTTATCAAATATTACATCCCATGTAATGCCACCGTTGGTAGATTTATAAACGCCACCGGATGCCGTGCCGATTATTACATGCCGATAATTTGTATTTAATGCGTCAATCATGGCGATACGTCCCATCATGTTGGCCGGACCTATATTGCGCCAGGGCAAACTTTGAGAAAGCCAGTTATCGGCAAAAGGTTGCGAGAAGGAAGTAAATCCGGTGATTAAACCCAGAATTAGCGTTGTTAGGTGTTTTGCGAACATTTTTGGAACGGTTTTCTTTAACCTTTAGACATCGCAAAGTCTCCAATTTTTTATTCAAATCCATAATTCGTTAAAAAACATGATAAACTCAGGAGTTGGTCATAGCATTCTACAAAGACTCAATTCCTCGATTTTTTCTATCTTTCATCTTCAATCAAAACCCGTATTAGTATGAAATTTAAATCGCTCTTAACCTTGCTTTATTTACTGGTAACGGTGACGCTCGCAGCGCAGCCCTCCACCAAGCCGGTACTCGAACCGATGGATGTGTTTGACATCGAATACGTTTCTGATCCTCAAATTTCGCCGGATGGTCAGAAAATCATTTATGTGCGGAATTTCAAGGATATCATGACCGATGGCAATCGCTCGAATCTTTGGATGGTGAATTTCGATGGTTCAGGGAATCTTCCGCTGACTGCGGGTAACCGCAATGACTTCTCGCCGCGCTGGTCGCCGGATGGCAAGAAATTGTTGTATCTGTCATCTGCCGGAGGCTCGGTGCAAATGTACCTGCGCTGGCTGGATTCTGGCGCCGAAGCAAAACTGACCAATCTGACCCAATCGCCCGGAAGCGTGCAGTGGTCGCCCGATGGGAAGTGGATTGCTTTTACGATGGATGTGCCGTTTGATGCTAAATCGCCGATCAGCATGCCCAGAAAACCGGAAGGCGCTAAATGGGCTGATCCGCCCAAATACATTGACAAAATGAAGTATCGTGCTGATGGCGGCGGTTATCTGAAAAATGAATACTCGCATATTTTTCTGCTCTCGGCGGACGGCGGACACGCCCGGCAGTTGACAACAGGTGAATACAATCACGGCGGACAGTTTTGCTGGAGTAATGATGGTAAATCCATTATATTTTCTGCAAATCGACACGATGACTGGGAATATGAACCTGCCAATTCCGAGATTTATGAAATAGATATAGCGAGCACAGATATCAAAGAATTAACCTCGCGCAAAGGTCCCGACAGCAGTCCGAAAATTTCGCCGGATGGCAAAGTAATTGCATATACCGGCTACGACGAAAAATATCAGGGCTATCAATTATCGAAATTATATGTTATGAATCGTGATGGTTCCAGGTCAAGGCTGGTGAGTGGTAATTTTGACCGGGATATTGACAATATTGAATGGGCTGCCGACAGCAAAGGTTTGTATTTTCAATACGATGACCAGGGTAATACCAAAGTAGCGCACATGACGCTGGACGGCAAGGTGACCGATCTGACCAGTAATGTGGGCGGCTTGTCCCTAGGGCGGCCCTACAGCGGCGGGCAGTTCAGCGTTTCCGCAAATGGCAATATTGCTTTTACCCATTCTACCCCGGATCATCCGGCGGATTTGGCGGTAAGCAATAGCAAAGGCATGACAGCCAAACGTTTGACTCATCTCAATGAAGATCTTTTCAGCCACAAAAAGCTCGGCGAAGTGGAAGAAATCTGGTACGAATCTTCCTACGATCAGCGCAAGATACAAGGCTGGATTTGCAAACCACCGAATTTCGATCCCAACAAAAAATACCCGCTCATGCTGGAAATCCACGGTGGACCGTTCACCAATTACGGCTCGCGTTTTTCGGCGGAAGTACAAATGTTTGCTGCGGCGGGCTACGTGGTATTGTACACCAATCCGCGCGGCAGCACCAGCTACGGCGAGGAGTTTGGCAATTTGATCCATCATAATTATCCGAGCCAGGATTATGATGATTTGATGTCCGGTGTAGATGCTGTTATTGAAAAAGGTTATGTAGATGAAAATAATTTGTACGTCACTGGCGGCAGCGGAGGCGGGGTGCTCACAGCATGGATTATTGGCAAAACCGATCGTTTCAAGGCAGCGGTGGTGGCGAAACCTGTGATCAACTGGACGAGTTTTGTGCTGCATGCCGATAATCCGGCGTTTTTTGCAAAATACTGGTTTGGCAAATACCCCTGGGAAGATATGGAAGGCTATTGGAAACGCTCGCCATTGTCTTTGGTTGGGAATGTCAAAACCCCGACCATGCTACTCACCGGTGAGCAGGATTATCGCACTCCAATGTCAGAAACCGAGCAATATTATGCGGCTTTGCAGTTGCAAAAGGTACCTTCGGCAATGGTGCGCATTCAGGAATCGGGGCATGGAATCGCTAACAAACCCAGTAATTTGATTGCGAAGGTGACTTACATTTTGGGCTGGTTCGACAAGTACAGAAAACCCTGATAATCAATTCAATAAAAAGAAATATGAGTCATCCCGAATTTTAAAAACGCCCCGTTACCGCGTGTCGCCTTAGCTTTAGCGGTGGCACAGGGGCAAAATATGGGTAGATATTTGCAAAGAAACACGCCTCGGCGTGCCGTAGGTACGCATTATAAGGCATACCTACGGTATGCAAATTGAGGCAAATGATCATTGCTATCCATATTTCGTCCCGATGGGACGAGTACAGCAAAATTCGGGATGATTCATGTTTTAGCTTCAAAACAGAACTAAACCATTGAATTATAATCTATTGCGCAATCTTAAGAATCAGATATAAATTAGCAGGTGGCAAAAAAATACCGGCGTCTGAAATAAATTATTGATTATTAATTGTTAAGGAGGAACAGTTTCCGTACTTTGATGTGCCAACAGACCCCGGTAGAAAAGTATTGAACACCTATATATATATTTTAAAATCAATGGAATCAAGTATTCTGCCATCTATAATCACCTTCCATTGATCCGTAGAACGATTTAAGAAAAAGAGTGTGATAAAAATTTTAACTGTCATTAGCAGTATTTCCGATTTCTACACATCCTTTTTGTGACACCCAAAGAAAATGACTAGTAGGGAATTAGGGTAAAAAAACCTAATTTCAATGATGTAGCAAAAGATGTTAACTACATGAAAGAAAAAGACTTAATCATCCTGAATATTAGCACAAACATGTGAAAATCATGTGAACTGGATGTGAAATTGGGATTAGATTGTGTTTTTCTTGTATTGGCTCTTATTTTCACAATTGTTATGAGCATGTTTTTTGATTTTAAATAGTCAGACAGTTTTACAGTCGAAAGTCAAATTAATCTGACAATCAACTTCTTATAAAATATTTTATTTGAACTTAAAATTGTCTCTTTACTTACTTATAATTTTATGATGATCGGAATTATCGAAGAAAACGATAAAACCAGACAAGAACTCGAATCCTTCCTACGAGAAAATAATATTGCCGTATCCTTCGCTGCCCGAACTGCGGTTGAGTTCCTCGACAACGCCCCTGTTGCTGCTGACAATATTCAACTCTTGCTATTCAGCCTCGATCCGGAAGGAGAGAATAATTTGGAGCACGTTTCCAGTATCAAAGAATTTTTTCCAGATACCAAAATCCTGGTAGTTTCCAGAGAAAAAAGTGATAAATTACTGATGCAAACCCTGGAAACCGGCGTAGATGGCTATTATTTAATGCGCATGGTTCCTTTTCGTTTGGTGGATGCCATCAATGAAACTATGAAAGGTGGAGTTTACATTGAACCCTCCGTTGCAAAAGGGCTGGTAGAGCGTTTGTTCCCCTCTAAGGGAAGGATACAGGAAAAAACATTTGAAATGAATGACTCCTTTGTGAAAAAATACAACCTGACCGACCGGGAAGTACAAATTGCAGAAGGATTGGTTGCCCATAAATTATATAAGGAAATCGCGTACGACCACCGGGTCAGCATCAATACGGTTAGATATTACGTTAAAACCTTATACAAAAAAATTGGCGTCAATAACCGTCAACAGCTGATCCGCCTGCTCACTGAGGAGTAAATTCCATTTTTGCTTGTATCTGCCTTACCACAAGCTCTTGATTTTCAACCGTTCCATTGTTTCAGGTGCGCGTCCGACATTCATCACAGTTTGCACAAAATTTTGCCTGGTTTATTCTTACCTTCATGGTCAGAATAATAAGATAGCCTTCAAGAGTACTCACGAAAAACCGCAAGAGTTATGAACAAACTCTTTAAGGGCTTCTTATATGGTTTTGTGTTCTTTTTTATTGGATATGTCGCCTTCCTTAATCGAGCGTCCCTTGATCGTTATTTCTCTGATGTTGCGAAGCTCCCTGTTATCACTCAGCTTACCCAGGATTTCAAAACCGGCTTGGAAATTGCAGGGCGTGATTTTAATCTGCGTTTAAAAAACGGACTAAATAATAGTAATATTAATGACGCATTACTAAATAATAATAATAATAAATGGAGCTGGCGCCGCCCCGAAATTGAGGAAAAATTGCGCGATCACTTCGGCTCCCGGCAAGCGGAAAACCGACAACAATTCCTGAATTATATTGAAACATATGCCCGTCAGGCACTGGTAGAGATGAAAACCAGCGGTATTCCGGCTAGCGTCACCCTCGCGCAGGGTATCCTGGAAACCAAAGCTGGGGATAGTTATATTGCCCGGGTAGCCAATAATCATTTTGGCATTAAATGTTATAAATATAAAAATTATAAAGCCGATGGTTACATCGATGATCATGATTTCTATTATCATAAACTGGCTCAGGGCTGCGTACAAATCAAGGATGACCACGCCTGGGACCGCTTTCAAGTCTATCCCGATGTGGCTACGAGCTATCGGCACCATACGCTTCTTTTATCGCAGGAATCGCGCTACAACTGGATGATCGGCGCCTATGCTGACAAAATTGGTGAGAACTGCCAGGTTGAATCGCATTGGTTTGGCACCGATAACGTACCTTATTATGTAGCCTGGTGCATTGGTCTGAAGAAAAGTGGCTACGCCACGAGCAAACGATACGCCCAGAAATTGGCTTACATTATAGAAACCTATGAATTGTGGCGATTTGATTATCAGTTAGTCATGAGTTAAATAACATTATATTTTTATTTACTTCTTTTTAACAACCAAAACCACTTACATGATGAGAGATTTACTAAGCATTATTGGATTTTTACTCGCCGGATTCTGCTTTTTTGTCTGGTACGGGGGGCGCGACAGCGAACACACCGAATCCATGACCGGCATTGAGCGCGGCGCTATCCCGGACGATGGAAATTTTAACGCTGATGTTTTTTCAGCTAAACCGCTCGAACGCCCAGATGAAGTAACCAGGAGCAAGAATCGCATGAAAGTTGAAGACGAACCTGAAAAACTAGCGGCTGTATCTGGCACCAGCACCAACACTTCATCCCGGAATTTCAAAAGAGAAATCCAGAACCTGGCAGAAGCAGCTATGTCCACTGCTATCGAAAAACAAGTACCTGCAGGCGCTTCTCTGGCGCTTTTGATCTACTCCGCCGAACGCGGTAAGCAACTGACAAACAGCAATTTGAACCGGATTATTGAATACCTGCTTGGCGTGAAATACAGTGCTGATGAAAAGGATAAACAAGCTTACTTCAAGTATTCGTCCAATTCTGAGAAATGGTTCCAGGGGCTGGGATTGGACCGTAATGGTGGGCATCCGAAGGCTGATTTGTTGCGGATTTACCGGGAATACGGACTGAAAAATTATGATAAGGATGTATATGCTTTTGTAATCAATCCTGAGACTTCCAGGCTGAAATTTGACAAAAAAATCGAGCCAAAATCAGCAGCTCCGGCAATGCAGGGCGATTTTACCAACGAGGAAGTGCGCCGCAATCACGCCTATGCAAAAAACCGCTGGGCAGAAACGGAAAGCAAAGGCACCGAAGCAGAGGTAAAATTTGTACCCGCGAAAAAATACGAAAAGTCGGCTGGAAATGCGATACGCAATCGGGTTGAAAGCTTATCTATCGGTGAATCAATGGCTTTTGACAATCCTGGCGAATACCATCTGGCAATAAAGGAAGTGATTGCACTGGAAGCGGGTTTTGATAGCTGGGATGCCTATAAGACCAAGGTCGGAAAAAGAGAAGCCGATAAATATTTCCGCAAGCGTGCTGAAAAGGGCGGCATCATGGCTACGGGAACTTTGAAAGTAACAAGAGAGCGATAAATGTTTATTACAAGTAAGTAAGTGAAGAGACATTTTAAGTTCAAATAAAATTTTATAAGGAGTTGATTGTCAGATTAATTTGACTTTCGACTGTAAAACTGTCTGACTACTTATATCTCCCGCAGATTTCGCGGATTTTCGCCGATGCTGCTCCTATTTTAGCGTCTGTGAGATTTGCGGGAAATTTTAAAATAAACGCTTGCTTTGAAAATACCAACCCAGTAGGATACTCAACAGCATAGCCAAGCCAAAAATAACGTACACCGCATAAGGGTGTTCATCAAACGGCAGATTGACATTCATTCCGTAAAAACTGGCTATGAGTGTAGGCACCATCAAAATGATTGTGATGGCGGTGAGGCGGCGCATGGTATTGTTCAGGTTATTGGAAATAATCGAGCCATAAGCATCCATTGTGCCGTTGAGGATGTTGGTGTAAGTATTTGCCATTTCAAGGGCCTGACCGTTGTCAATCACAATGTCCTCAAACAAATCGCTTTTGTCTTCATCGTCGCGGATTTGCAGGAAATCGGTGCGCTTCATTTTCATTTTGAGCAACTCATTAGCACTCAGCGAATTCACAAAATAAACCAGGCTTTTCTCAATGCCCAGCAACTGGCGTAGCTCCCGGTTTCGACTGGAATCAAATAGCTCCGCTTCGATCAGATTCCGTTTCAGGTTCAGTTTTTTTAAACAGGTAAGAAACCGATACACGTTTTGTTCCAGAATTTGCAAAACGAACAAGCTATCGTCGGAAGGGTCAAAATTCTTGACACGATCCTCCATAAAAAGCTGAAGCACAGGGTTTTCATGAGAAGAAATGGTAATTACATATCCTGGAATCAAAATAATACCGATGGGCACTGTGATGTAAATAGTATCGCTGTCATCGTCCACTTCATTCAAAATGGGTGTGCTCACCAGAATAAAACGCGCGTCTTCTTCGCGCTCGTGGCGGGGGCGCTCCTCCATATCCAGCGAGTCGGTAAAAAAGTCGAGTGGTACTTCATATTGCTGAGTGATCTCTTCCAATTCCTCCGGCGTGAAAGGTGGAAGAATAGAAACCCAGTTGGCATTGTCCGCGCTGTCCAGTTCGCGGAGGCGTCCCTCTTCTTTGGAAAAATACTTGACCATGCCGCAGTTAGATTTGGTGATACAACCTTAGAACGCTCGAATCCCGCGCAAACATAAGTATTTCTGCCGGGAAATTCAGAGTCGGAAAAAAATAGGCAATTTTATTGGAAAGTTACGCCAGATTATTCAGTTGCTTTGCAAAATGTGCATAAACCGGCAGGTCGGCGCTGGTAGCCTTGCCCCAGGTGGTTTTCAGTCCCACGAGCAACCGAAAATAATCTTCGATGATTTCCGCCTGCTGTTCGTAATTAAAATCGAGCAAATGCTTCTCTTCGGAAATAGCTTTGTACAAAGCATCCGCACCGCCGTAATCGTAGCCTTCGGGCGAACGCTGCGCCGACAGCGCCCGGGGAATGTACACAATGCCCACCTGATGATATTGCCAAACGTGCATTAGTTCGTGAATCAACAATGGATCGGACATCCTGCCCCAACTATTGATGGTGTAAAAACTGACGTAACAAAATTGCCCCTGCCGCGGCCCGATGTGCGCACGTTCATCTACACGGACACGCCCGTAAGGCAGGCTGGTGCCAAAGATGGTTTTTGCCAAAATTATTTCTCGCTCGGTCAGGCGGCGGGTATTGAATTTAACAATATTGGAAGATGTATCATAAAAATCGCTAACACCCACTATTTCAATCAGTTGGAATATCAATTCCAATAACCAAAAAGGAAAGATTTGATAACGAAATCCGGCAACATGCTTTTTCAAACGACCGGTGCGTTTCGGGAACAAGCGAATTACATCTAACAGCCTCATATCCAATATCTAATTAAACCGAATCGCCTTTACCGGGCTAATGCTGGTCACCAAATACGAAGGCACGATCAGGAAAACCAGCGTTACCAGAAGCGTGCCGATATTAATAATCAGAATACTCCAGAGCTTGAGCTGCACCGGTGCGACCGAGAGGTAATAATTCTCTTCTGATAATTTAATCAATTCAAATTGATCCTGCAATACGCAAAGCCCAATCCCGGTGAGGTTTCCCCAAAACAAGCCAACAATGACGATATAAGCCGCATGATACAGAAAAATTCTACGGATATTCCAATTTGTAGCGCCCAGCGCCTTAAGCGTGCCGATCATGTTGGTGCGTTCCAGGATCAGAATGAGCAGCGCAGTAATCATATTTATAATGGCGACAACTACCATGAGGGTCAGAATCACCACTTCATTGATATTTTGCAGTTCCAGCCATTCAAAAATCTCGCGGAGCTTGTCGCGAATGGTTTCGGCGTAAAGATTATTGGGTAATTTTTCGTAATAAATATATTCGGTAATGATCGAAAGATCGTCGATGTCATCCAAAAATACTTCAAATCCACTCACTTCATCTTCCTGCCAGCCCAATAAGCGCTGGATTTGACGAATGTCCACCAGGGCAAAAATTTTGTCGTACTCTTCCAAGCCGGTTTTGTAAATGCCGCTCACCGTAAAGCGCCGCTTCAATTGCTCGCCCCCTTGCACAAAGTGCACGATGAAACTATCTCCAACGTCAATACGCAGGCGATTTGCGGTCTGCTGAGAAATCAAAATATCCGAGGACATGGTGGTATCGGGAAGCGTCAGCTTCTGCCCCTTCACCAGATAGCGTTCCATAAACTCCCATTCAAAATCCTTGCCCACGCCTTTGAGTAAAATGCCCTCAATTTCAGATTTGGCTTTGATAATGCCGGGTTTTATAGCAAAAACCTGAATATGCCGAATACCACCTTGGGTTTGGGTAAGTCGCTCCCATTCGTAGCCCAGGAAATTCCTGGTTTCGTAGTATTCTACATTCTTGATCGTGTCAAGGTAAGGATAAAATGGTTGCTTGGTTTTGATCGGAAAAGCTTCCAGCAGCGAAGTGCTAATATCGGTATCGGTAATATGAATATGCCCCCAGAAACCAAAAACCTTGTCGCCGATTTCTTTTTTAAACCCCGCAATCAAAGCATTGGTCGCGATCATAACCGCTACGCTAAGTGCAACCGCAACTACAGCAATGCGAATAATCAGCCTGGAAAAAGAGCCCTGGCTGGTAATGGCGACCCGGCGTGCAATAAAGTATGAAAAATTCATCGGCGGCAAATTTACACCATTAACGCGGAACTTCCTCAATTATCGCTTTTGTTGATTGGAAAAATCATAAATTTGCACCGCTTTTGGCATTTGAACATTGAACCTAAGAATTATAACAGAACATCATGAACTTTCTAGAAGAATTACAGTGGCGTGGAATGCTACAAGATATGACCCCCGGTCTGGAAGACGCATTGCAGCAAGGTATGATTACCGCATACATCGGCTTTGACCCAACGGCGCCATCGCTGACGATCGGCAATTATGTGCAAATTATGATCCTAAAATTGTTCCAACTCTCCGGGCATAAGCCCATCGTGCTCATGGGCGGCGCGACCGGGCGCATCGGCGATCCCTCTGGCAAGGACAAAGAACGCGAACTGAAAAGCTACGACGAACTGGACAAAAACCTTGAGTTTCAAAAGCTTCAGTTTCATAAATTCCTGGATTTTGACAAGGGCGTCAATAAAGCCGAGATGGTCAACAATCTTGACTTTTATAAAGAAATGAACGTGCTGGACTTCCTGCGCGATGTGGGTAAAACCCTGACGGTCAACTATATGCTTTCAAAAGAGTCGGTGCAAAAACGCCTCGACTCCGGGATTTCTTTTACTGAATTCAGCTACCAGTTGCTCCAGGCATATGATTTCCAGGTCTTGTATAAAAAGCATGGCTGCATCCTGCAGATGGGCGGCTCCGATCAATGGGGCAACATTACTTCCGGTACGGAATTCATTCGCCGCAACCTAAGCGAGAAGGCTTACGCTGCCACTACCCCACTACTGACCAAAGCGGACGGTACAAAGTTTGGAAAATCCACCGAAGGTAATATCTGGCTCGATCCGAATATGACTTCGCCTTATAAATTCTACCAGTTCTGGATCAACGCCGATGATGCTGATATTCCGAAGTTTATGCGTTATTTCACGCTGCGTTCACGCGCAGAAGTGGAGGCTTTGGAAAAAGAGCACGCTGACAATCCGCGCGAACTCAAGCGCCTGTTGGCGGAAGAGCTGACCATCCGTATTCATTCGGAGGAGGCACACCAATCCGTGCTGAAAGTCTCGGAATTACTCTTCGGACGCAGCGCAACCCGGGAAAACCTGCTCGACCTGAGCGAGCGCGAACTGGAAACCGTTGCCAACGAAATTCCGACTTTCACCATCGAAAAATCAGCGGTGGCAAATGGCGTCAATATCCTGGATTTATTGGCCGAGCAAACGCAGATTGTGACTTCCAAGGGCGAGGCCCGGCGCGCCATTCAAGGCAATGCGATCAGTGTCAATAAAGACAAGATCAGTGACCTTGAGGCGGTTATCGATCACGACGCACTGCTTCACGGCAAGTACATGATGGTAGAAAATGGCAAGAAAAATAAGTATCTTGTTGTAGCTCAATAAATTGGAGGTAGTAAGAATAGCGTGAAAAATATCATATTATGGAATTAACGATCTATCAAATCGATGCTTTCACGCACGAACGGTTCAAGGGCAACCCCGCCGCCGTCGTTCCGCTGGAGCGCTGGCTGCCGGATGATGTACTGCAAAATATCGCGCAGGAAAATAATCTTTCCGAGACGGCATTTTTCGTGCCAGATGGCGAGGGTTTCAACTTGCGCTGGCTGACGCCTACCGTTGAAGTCAATCTTTGCGGACACGCTACCGTGGCTACGGCGCATGTTTTGTTCGAACATTTGGATTATAAAAAGTCTAAAATCGAATTTCAATCGAGGAGCGGGTTATTGACGGTTGAAAAGCGCGGTTCCCAATATGTGCTGGATTTCCCAACCGATACCCTGATTCCGGTCAAAAGCGTGCTGGAAATCGCGGAAGGATTGGGTGCACTGCCCAAAGAAATTCTGAAAGGACGCGAGGATTGGGTAGCCGTTTTTGAAACCCAGGAACAAATCGAAGGCTTAAAACCTGATTTCCGCAAGATCGCAGAAGCCGGCGGCCGTGGGCTTCTGGCTACCGCACCCGGTCGCGAGGTTGATTTTGTGTCGCGCTGTTTCTTTCCGCAATCCGGTGTGGACGAAGATCCGGTGACCGGTTCGGCGCATACAACACTCACGCCTTACTGGGCTAAACGGCTGGTTAAGAATGAGTTAACCGCACGCCAGCTCTCCAGCCGGGGCGGGCAGCTGCATTTAAAATTATTGGGCAACCGTACCGAAATCGGCGGCGGCGCCGTCACTTACATGATCGGGAAAATATATTTATAAAAAGTATAAATTGAAATAAAACAGCACATTTTAATTAATTTCAGCAACTAAACTTTCTCAACCCCTCAACTTTAATAAAGTGCAACGCTTACCATATATTTTCTTTGGTCCCAGCCCTTTAGGCGGGCGTGGCGTCTTTACATCCGAACCGATCAAGGAGGGTTCTTTAATCGAAATTTGCCCGGTTATTATATTGCCGGAATCAGAACTCCCCATCATTCACCAAACTTATTTACACGATTATTACTTCCTTTGGGGTGAAGATGAAAAACAATGTGCTATCGCGCTGGGTTTCGGGTCTTTATATAACCATGCGTATCATTCCAATGCCGAGTACATTATCGATTTGGATGAAAATACCATTGATATCTATGCGGTGCGCGACATTAAGGCTGGCGAGGAAATTACCGTAAATTATAATGGTTTGCCCGGCGAGGAAGTGCCCGTTTGGTTCGATGATCCGGAGTATAAAAGATGATATTTATTTACCATTAAGCAAGGGGACAATTTTAAGTTCAAATAAAATATTTTATAAAAAATTGATTGTCAAGTCAATTTGACTTTCGACGGTCGACTGTAAAACTGTCCGACTACTTATTAATAATATTATTAAACCACTCAACTGCCCCGGGCACATCTACAATCGCCCAGGAATGCGGGTGGCGGCTGCCATCCGGCCGATAACCTTTATTTTGAGTTGTAATAAGTTCCGCATTGGCATTGCCCAAAATATTTAGTTCGTTAATAAATGCAGCCAGGTCAACCGAATTCATGCTGTAATAATCTTTCCTCCGAGTTTCCATCCACCAGTTGACGTCGGGTTCATGATAAGCTTTGATATGAATATTATTAAAACATGATAGTTTCTCTTTATCAGGCGCTATGTAAGCATAAGGTGAATAATCTAAATAAGCCTGCAAATTCGTAAATGGATTTCCCTTTAAATTGGTTTCCAGATAAGCACTCGTCCAGGCGCCTTCATTGGCAGTTATTTCGTTAAAATTCAATTGCTTAGCCTTGTAGCCTTCCCTCCAAAATCGCACAAAATCCAGCGGAGAATCGCATATCACAATCGCTTTGGGTTTATAATGATATTTAGCAGCATCAGATTGTGAAAAAATGGTAAACTTCAAAGCACGTGTGCCCGCCAGCGACATGCCCATGTACATAAAATTGGACGGAATATTATATTTTGATATAACTTTGTAAATATAATTTTCAATTTGCTGCATTTTTTCCGTTTCAAAAAAGAATTCCACCCGGTTTCCGGTGGTGACGTATAGCACGCCAATATTTTTGGGCAGTGCATCATGGAAAGTTTTATCGATCGTATCACGGTCGGAGTTGAAATAAATAATCAATCCTTTAGCGGTCTTGTCATCGGGCAAAACCAGCGTGTAGCCTGCATCTTCCACCGGAATCGAAACAGAATCAGAAAGTTGGATCAAGCCTTCCCGTTTTTCGATATGCTGCTCCACATATTGTGCATAGGCGTGTAAATAAAATATCATATTAATAAAAAGTAGCAAGCTAATCCTAGGCATGACGACATCAATTATTTAAGAAAATCATTACAAAAGTGGAAAATACAAATAAATATTTACATGATAAACAGGTTTTTCAAATGACTTATTTACTTCTTACGCCAGCCATAAATATCACGCAATCTGAGCGTATCGCCCTGCTCGCTTATTACATCCAAATCATAACGAAAAACCACCTTTGTACCCAGCGGCGCGTAATAATAAATCCGCCACATATCGCCTTCGCGCACGCCCACGCAGCCATTGGAATAAGCCCGCCCCAGCGTTTTGGGGTTAGTGGTAGGGTGGATCAAATGCCCATAACGATGCCCGTTGATTTCCGGCTCAATCCAGGGGATAAGCGGCATCACGGTAGTTTTGCCATCATCGCGGCGCGTATGCGTGAAAGGCTTACCCGAAGCCGGGTCAATAAATGCCGGATTTCGATTGATTCTAATGATTTTACCCACCCCCGGGCGCGTACGCAGGTCGGTGGTGCCGCCGCTCATCGCCAGGTACTTGCGTTCGTTACGCCCTACCCTCACCGGAAAAGTATAAAGCGTATCTTCCCCATCCCAGATGCGGAGTTTAAATTCGGGGATGTTCAGATCCAGCACGATTCGGTTCTGATAATCAATAAGTTGTTGAGCCTGGCGGTCATTGGGAATAAAAATCGTATCATTCTTTTGTAAAATAATTAAATCCCGCTGATCATACATAAATGAATCATGAGTCATCATGTAATAATAATCCGTATG
>CAZGAU010000063.1:0-27090 GCA_964523725.1 uncultured Saprospiraceae bacterium | reverse complement strand
CCGGGCTGACCGAAACACAAACTTCTGCAGTGATTAATAACGGTGCTCAGGATCGGATTCGTGCTTTTGAGGAATATGCCTTCATGTTTTCTGATGTGATTAATCATATCGGGGCTTATGTTTGCTGGGTGAGTAAGAGTAGTTTTTTATGCAGTGATGAATTTCATGAAGAATACTTGCCCATCGCCAGGCAACTGCTACAAGTGCCTCTGAATGTGGAAACTAAGGAATATGCTCCGGCCTTTCTGAAGGCTTTGAAAGTAGTAGAAACCCTGCATCGCAATAATCAGTATTACCAAACACCGGAAGGTTTTGTGCGCTATCTGACCCTGGCGGCGGACGTTGTAGCAGCAGACTCGGCGGATCGGGTCAAACAAATTCTGAACGAGGTCATTTTGCCGGTGGGAAGTTACCGGGTGAAGCGTTATTCCAGCAGCAGCATTTACATTAGTGCTTTGGTGGGCGCCAGTGGTGGGGGAGAATGGCTGGATAACCCGGATGTGCCCAATAAATGGGCCTTTCAGGTGAGTCCATTTGTGCCGGTGGGCATTGATTTTAGCTGGGGCTCCCGCAAATTGCAAAGAAATTCTTCTTACACTTCCAGAGGGTCTTCCAATGGTGTTTTTCTGTCCATTTTTGATCTTGGCGCTATCGCCAGTTATCGTTTCCAGACGGATGGCAAGAATGGTCAATTGACATCCTCGAATTTGCCAACCATAAAACTGGAGCAATTGCTTTCGCCGGGTGCTTTTTACACACACGGCTTCCGCAATTCACCAATTGTATGGGGATTTGGAGCGCAACTTACCCCCAGACTTCGCGATATCATTGATGCCAAAGACCTTCGGGTAGATCGTGCAAGCGTGTTTCGATTTTCTACTTTTATCGCAGTGGATTTGCCCTTGTTTAATATCGCTGTTAAAAATGATAAATTACCCAAATTTGATGATAGTGCTGCACAGAATCAGTTGAATCGAATGCTGCTGAAACAGGAAATAAATGATCTTTCGCGTCAGATGTTCCGGAGTTCTTCGCCATCTGAGCGTCGTCGCCTGGAAGAGGAAATCAAACGCAAGGAAAAGCAGCTGAAGAAAGGAGAATGATTTGTCAGTTGGCAGTTTTTAGTAGGCAGCAAGCCGTAAGCAGTACACTTACTGCCTGCTCTCTTTTTATTCGACTTTTTTTCCAAATCGCATAATGATTCCGAATAATATTATAAGACTTGCCACCAATAATAAAAAACTTATTAACCAGCCTCCGCCAAGTAAGGTAGACAAGCCGCCGGCAACCAGACTTACCGCACCGACCGTCAGCGCGTAAGGCAGCTGCGTACGTACGTGGTCGATGTGATTACAATCGGATGCCAGTGAACTCAGGATTGTCGTATCGGAAATCGGAGAACAATGATCGCCCAAGACTGAAGCGGCAAGCACTACGGCAATTACATTAAATAAAAGTTCCATGCCTACATCCCCGGTGAAGCCCTGGGCCTGACAGATCGCCCAGGTGGTCGGAATCGCAATAGGGTAGAGGATCGCCATGGTACTCCAGCTAGAACCAGTCGAGAAAGATATTAATGCAGCTAAAATAAATGTAATAACCGGCATCATATAAGGATGAAGGGTGTCTTGCAGGCTGGCGGTCAGGAATGTGGCGGTATGTAACTCTTCGGTAGTGATCGCCAGCGACCAGGCGAGGGTCAAAATAATCAGCGCCGGCAGCATGGCTTTGAACCCTGTCACCATGGTATTAATCGTATCCGCCAGGTTCATAATGCGACCATAAAGCGTCATGGCAATGGCCAGCACTACGCCCGACATAGAAGCCCAGAGCAAAGCTATATAAGAATCGGCGTTTCCAATCAATTTACCCACTTTCATGAAAAACGATGGTGAATCTCCTTCGAGCAGTACGCCCATCATACCCCATACATCGCTCCAGCTTTGAGAAGCAACTGCAAAACCATTATCAATCAATTCATTATAGGTATTGGCAATGCCAGTATCAATCAACCCGAAAATCGTCATCAAAATTACAAGAACCACCGGGAAAAATGCATTGTACCACTTGAGCGGTGCGCCTTTTACCGGTTGCAGGTCCTCCATATCGCTTTCCTCAGTGGCAGACGCGGTTTTTTTAGAAACTTCGCCTGTTTCGCGGGCGCGTTTTTCCGCCTGGTACATCGTGCCGAAATCGCGTCGGGTATAAATTAGCATTAGAATAAAGATCAGCGTCAGCACCGGATAAAACGAATATTTCAGTGAACTGATAAATATGGCGTACGGCGTCATATTTGCATCAAAACCGGCTAACCCGCTGATGCCATCGTCAATATAACCAAGCTCTGCCCCAATCCAGGTGGTAATAAACGCTACCGCCGAAACCGGCGCCGCCGTACTGTCCACGATATACGCCAGTTTTTCTCTCGAAATCCGGAAACGATCGGTCACCGAACGCATGGTATTGCCCACGATCAGGGTATTCGCATAATCATCGAAAAAGATGGCTACACCGAGCAGCCAGGTTATAAACTGCGAGCTTCGGGGCGTTTTTGCGAAATGCGATAATTCCTGCACGATGCCCGCCATACCACCGTTGCGCGAAATGATGGCCACCATACCGCCGATGAGCAGAGAAAAAATCATAATCGACAGGTGCCCGCCATCTGCGAGCGCCTTAATCACGTATTTTTCAATCACTTCCAGAAAACTCACAATAAAATAGTAGATCGAGCCGATACGCATCCCTCCGGCGATAAATGCACCTGCCCAAACTCCCATAAATAGAGATACCACCACTTCTTTGAAAATAAGCGCCAGAAAAATTGCGATCAGCGGAGGTATAATGGAAAGCCAGAGTGGAATGTGCCGCAGCCGGTAAGTTTGGTCGTTGCGCAAGGAAATATGATATAAATGATGCTTGTTTTCGGCGCTAGTGATGAGCAGCAATTTTCCGCGAGCGTCGGCATCGGTGGCGAGTTGGGCTTGGCCGTTTTCAAACAGCAGTTCCTGCTTGTCCCCATTGATATCAATCGTTGCCTTGCCATTGAGCCCTTCGGAGGTAAAAATCAACTGCCCGTTTTGAGCGGTTAGCTTATAACTGGAAAGAGAAACCTCAGGAATTTCGACGGAAGCTGGTGCAATTTGCAAAGAATCTGTTTGACCAAATACCTGAAAAGTCAACAAGAACAGGGCGAACAGGGTGAATACGCTGCGGTTTTTCATCGTTGCTTCTTAATGCTTTAGAGAATAGGGTCGCTTGTAAAAGGAATGCGAAATATTATTTTGCAGAGCCTAAGAAACGAAGAATGTGCAAATTCACCAAAAAAAATGACTTTGTGAAAAAAATGGAAAGGAAAAAAGTTGTGCCGCATCTATTGGAAGTAAATGTGCCGCACTTTTAAAGTGTGGCACATCTCCTTCAATTATACCAAAGCGCCGGCGTACAAAGCCTCGCGCTGTTGCTTGATTTTATCGGAAGCCAGGTACTCGTCGAAGCTCATGAGTTGGTCGATGATACCGTTTGGTGTGATCTCAATGATCCTGTTGGCAACTGTTTGAATCAACTGGTGGTCATGCGAGCTGAAAATCAGGTTACCGGCAAATTCTTTCAAACCATTGTTCAATGCGGTAATACTTTCCAGGTCGAGGTGGTTGGTCGGTTCATCCAGCAGCAGGAAATTCGGGTTGCGCAGCATCATTTTTGCCATCATGCAACGTACTTTCTCACCGCCCGATAATACACTCGATTTCTTCATTACTTCTTCGCCGGAAAACAACATTCTACCCAAAAATCCACGGATAAACTGCTCGTCCTTTTCTTTTGAATACTCTCGTAACCAGTTGATTAGGTCAAGGTCGTTTTCGTTTTTGAAAAACGCGCTGTTGTCATTGGGCAAGTATTCTACTGAAATGGTTTGACCGAACTCGATCCTGCCTTCCTCCGCTTTGGTTTCACCTGCCAACACTTCATAGAATTCTGCCAAGGCAGCACTATCGCGGCTCAGGAGCGCAATTTTATCGCCTTTATTCATAGTGAAGGTCACATTGGCAAACAACCAGTCGCCACTCAGTTCCTTTTTACCAAGATTTTCAACCTTTAGAATCTGGTCGCCGGGTTCGCGTTCTGGTTTGAAATGAATGAACGGATACTTGCGGCTTGAAGGACGCAACTCTTCTAAATTCAACTTTTCCAAAGCCTTTTTACGGGCGGTCGCTTGACGTGACTTCGATGCGTTTGCGCTGAATCGCTGAATAAATTCCATCATTTCGGCACGCTTCTGCTCCACTTTCTTATTCTTGTCTGCGATCTGGCGCGCCATCAACTGGCTGGATTCGTACCAGAAAGAATAGTTGCCTGTAAAGAGTCTAACTTTCTGAAAATCAATGTCCACGACGTGCGTGCAGACCATGTCCAGGAAGTAACGGTCGTGCGAAACTACGATCACCGTATTTTTAAAATCCGCGAGAAAATCCGCCAGCCAGGTCACGGTTTCTGCGTCCAGGTCGTTGGTAGGCTCGTCCAGCAGCAGAATGTCAGGATTGCCAAACAAAGCCTGCGCCAAAAGCACTTTCACCTTCTCCGAACCGGTCAGTTCTTTCATTTGCTGGTAGTGCAGGTCTTCTTTCACCCCGAGATTACTCAGAAGCTCCGCTGCATCGCTCTCTGCAGTCCAGCCGCCCATTTCACCGAATTTCATTTCCAGATCCGCCGCGCGCATGCCATCTTCCTCGGTTGCATCAGGATTCATATAAATCGCGTCTTTTTCCTTCATGATGTCATATAAAGCGCGATAGCCCATCATTACAGTATCGAGTACAGTTTCTTCGTCGAATTCAAAGTGGTTCTGTTTCAGAACCGCCATTCGATTGCCCGGCTCAATGTCCACGCTGCCGCGGGTGGCATCGAGGTCGCCAGACAGAATTTTCAGGAAAGTAGATTTTCCGGCGCCATTGGCGCCGATCACACCGTAGCAGTTGCCCGGTGTGAATTTTAGGTTCACTTCGTCAAAAAGTGTTCTTTTGCCGAACTGAAAAGCAAGATTATTTACACTTAACATTTATTGGAAATCGTTTTAAAGTCTTTGATAATTGGTCTATTTCAATCAAGGATTGCTGAAAACTTAAATGATTAAAAACAAACAATCCATATTTTTTAGATTGGAAACCTTACGAATACACCTGGATTGATACATTGTTTAAAAATAAGCCGCAAAATTAAAGATTTTTTCGTAAAAATGATAGGGGTGTTTGTCTATAATTAGCAAGAAAGACAAAGTCTTCTAAAGCGAATATTCCTATATTTGGCGCATCATTTCAGAATCAAAATAAACTTCCGAAAGATGATGAAAAAACTAATGTTATTATGCTCCCTGAGCCTGATATTTTTTGCAACAAAAGCAACCGCTCAGGAGCAATTGCCCGAAATGAACCTTTCCAAAGCCCAATTAGAAGCACATATGCGTTTTTTGGCTTCTGATGCTTTGGAGGGCCGTCGCACCGGCTCGCGCGGAAATGATATTGCAGCTGCTTACATCGCGGCACAGTTTGAAGCTTATGGTCTGAAACCTGCACCGGGTAAGGATTCTTATTTCCAACCGGTCATGTTTGAATCGGTGATACCGCCGCAGAGCGGTAGCCTGAAGCTTGGAAAAACGGACTTTGAGAGAGGCAAGGATTTCCTGTTTTTGTCAGGAACTGCTAATAACGTCAAGACTACTGCGGTGTTTGCCAACTACGGTTGGGTGGACTCCAAAACTTCTTACGACGATTATAAAAACCTGGATGTCAAGGGCAAAGTCGTGTTTGTATTACCGGGCACCCCGGATGATCAGTCGCCGATGGCGATTCTGAATGCGGGCACTGCCAAGCAAAAGTTTGCGGCTGAGCGTGGTGCGGTTGCAGTCATTGAATTGTTCCGCATGCAGTTTCCCTGGAATTTCTTCGTAAGCTATTTTGGAAAAGAAGCGATTCGCCTGGCGGACGGTCAAAGCGCTCAAGCTCAACCGAATATTGTTTATGGCTTTTTCAAAGAACCATCGCCCAATCCGATCAAAGATTTGGAAGCAGGGAAATCTATGAAAGTTACCTTGTCTAGCACTGGCGGCTCGATTGCTAAATTGCCATCTCAAAATGTTTGCGGCGTCTTGGAAGGCTCTGACCCAGTTTTGAAAAATGAATACATCATTCTCTCCGCGCATTATGATCATGTGGGCGTAGGCGCACAGGGCGGAGGGGCTTACACGGCGCAGGACAGCATTTTCAATGGCGCACGCGATAATGGCTTTGGAACCATATCGTTACTGGCAGCGGCAAAGGCATTTTACCAGAAGCGTCCGAAACGCTCGGTAATTTTCCTGGCTGTGACCGGTGAAGAACAAGGACTTTTGGGGAGCCAGTATTACGCTGAGAACCCGCTGATTCCATTGGAAAAAACTGTTTTCAACTTGAACACCGATGCAGCCGGATATAATGATACTGACAATGTAATGATTGTCGGGATCGAACACGTACCCGTGCGTGAAACACTGGAAGCCGGCGCTAAACCTTTTGGGCTGGGCATTCTGGATGATCCGATGCCGGAACAAAATTTGTTCCAGCGTTCTGATCATTATAATTTTGTAATAAAAGGTGTACCGTCTATTTTTATGACGCCCGCTATTACAGCATTTGATGATAAGATAACGAAATACTACCATCAGGTGACCGACAATCCGGACACTATCGATTATGATTATCTGCTGAAGTATTGCCAGGCTTTTGTACATACAGCACGCCTGATCGGAGATATGCCAAAAGCACCGTTCTGGAAGGCCGGTGATAAATACGAAGAAGGAGGTAAAAAATTGTATAATAAGTAGCACTTTGTTTAACAGGATTTTATTGAAAAATTTTGATTGTAATGAAAAAACTCTTTTTATTATATATACTTGGACTGGTTTCGGTCGCCAGTTTTGCGCAAGCAAATCAAGACCTGCCCGAGATGAAACTAACCAAGGGCGAACTGGAAGCACACATGCGTTTCCTGGCTTCCGATGAATTGCAGGGACGGCGTACAGGTGAACCCGGCAATAATGTGGCAGCGCGCTACATCGCATCGTATTTTGAAGCGTATGGTTTGAAGAAAGCACCGGGGCTGGATGATTATTTTCAGCGTTTTTGGCTGGAAAAATCAACACCTCCGGCGAGTGCCAGCCTGAGCATCGATGGGAAAACCTACACTTTGGGCGACGATTTCCTGATTCTGAGCGGCGATGCGTCCTCTTTCAATACCACTGCGGTTTTCGCCGGGCATGGCTGGGTGGACGCGAAGGAAGGTCGTGATGATTATAAAGGCTTGGACGTCAAAGGAAAAGTGGTGTTCGTACTGCCGGGCAAAGCCGAATCCGATGATCGCCGGGAAGCTATTCGCTTGAGCGGCATGAAGAAAAAACTGGCAGCCGAGCGTGGCGCGGTGGCGCTGATCGAATTGTTCCGTTTTGAGCAATTTCCCTGGAATTTCTTCCGGCGTGGCTATGCGCGTGAGCGCTTGCAAGTGGTGGAAAGCGGCATGGATGGTGAGGATGCGAACATTGTGTACGGTTTTTTCAAAGAGCCATCGCCCAATCCGATCATCGAATTGCAAAACGGCAAAGCCTTGAAAATTCAGCTCGAAACGGCGGCTGCTAAAACCGTCAAGGTTCCGACTCAAAATGTCATTGGCATTGTGGAAGGTACCGACCCCGCCTTGAAAGACGAATACGTGCTAATGACCGCGCACTACGATCATGTGGGCGTAGGTAAGCAGGGCGGCGGTGCTTATACCGAGCAAGATAGTATTTTTAATGGGGCACGCGATAATGCTTTTGGTACGGTGGCAGTACTGGCAGCGGCCAAGGCTTTGGCGCAGGCGCCCCCAAAGCGCTCGGTGATCTTGCTGGCGGTGACCGGCGAAGAAGTCGGATTGCTGGGGAGTCAGTATTATGCCGAAAATCCTTTGATTCCGTTGGAAAAAACTATTTTCAATTTCAACGTGGACACTGGAGGGTACAACAATACCAAAGTAGTGGGGATTGTCGGACACGGGCGTACAGGTGTGGATGCCTTGCTGGACAAGGGTTTGGAACCATTTGCATTGAAAGTTGATCCAAATCCTGCGCCCGAGCAGGGCTTGTTTGATCGTTCTGATAATGTGGCCTTTGCCAGAAAAGGCGTGCCCTGCCTCACTTTTACACCGGGATTTGATGCATTTGATGAAGAATTATTAAAATATTATCATCAGGTAGCCGATAACCCGGATACGATTGATTATGATTATTTACATAAGTTTTGTCAGGCCTACGCTCATTCGGCGCGGCAGGTAGCCGATCGCAAGGAGCGTCCTTTCTGGGTGAAAGGTGATAAATACGAGGACGCTGGTAAAGAATTATATCATAAAAAGTAAATGAAAATGGTGGAATATTTACTTATTCCACCATTCTATTTTTCTGTCTTTCCTGCGATAGTTTCTATCCTTTATTTCCAACCTTTACAACTTCTCCGCTGTCTTCCCAGTTGTATAGAAAAATCTGATCCACTTATGCACGCAATCAAATTATTTGCCCTGAACATGCTGGTCATTATGGCAATCTCATGCAACAACCAGCCAGACACTACCCAATCGAAAGCGCTGGAAAACAAAGCTTTACTGACTTCCGATGCCGATGACGAACCGCTATCGGATATAAAAGACATCGAAACTGACGAATCGCAACAACCAGAAACTAAAGAAAAAACGCAAGCACAACCTCAGCCTCAAACCGAATCCAATCAACCGGAAAAAACAAAAAATACTCAAAAAAATACTGCTCAGCCTACCAATAACACAATCGTTAAAACACCTGAAATTCAGGTGGATACCACGCCCAATGGTCCCTGGATACCGTCGCATGATCTTTGGAATGATTTGCTGAAAAAACACGTGAGTGCTGATGGTATGGTCGATTATCCGGGATTTAAAAAAGACGTCGCCGCTTTGGATTCTTATCTCGGGGCCCTGACGCGCCACCCGGTACAGGACGACTGGAGCCGCAATGAAAAAATGGCTTACTGGATCAATGCTTATAATGCCTTCACAATCAAGATGATCGTAAATAATTATCCGGTTTCCAGCATTACCAATCTGCACGGCGGTAAACCCTGGGATTTGAAATGGATTACCTTGGGTAAAAATAATTATTCACTAAATAATATTGAAAACGATATTTTACGTCCGAAATTTAATGATGCCCGGATCCATTTTGCTGTGAATTGCGCCGCAAAATCCTGCCCGCCGCTGCTCAACCGCGCTTACTTGGCGGATAAACTGGAGGCTCAGCTTGACCAGCAGGCAAAGGCTTTTATCAATAATCCGAAGTATAATAAAATCAGCGCCAGCGAGGTGCAAATGTCCAAGATATTTGACTGGTATAGTAAAGATTTTGGAAACATTATATCCTATCTAAATAAATATAGTAATACCAAAATTAATCCCGATGCGGCGGTGAAATACCTGGAGTATGATTGGGCTTTAAATGAATAAACTTTCGGCAACTGACTTCCAGGGTTCATGTTTTAATTCTGGGAGTCATGGTTTTACGAAGAAAAAATATTGATAATTTGTTTCAATTTGATTCAAGTCTTTTTCAGCTGCAATGATGTTGAAGCCGCTTTTTCTTAATTGCGCCTCGAATTCTCCATCGTTAAATGAAGTAAATGTCAGTGCATTTTTATAATAATCTTCGTTCTTGGATATAAATAACTGCTTCCCCTTTTCATCAAAATAGCGGATTTGGATCAATCCATAGGATGTGGGCTTCATCAATTTAGCCAGAATATGCAAAACGCGCTGGGAATATTCTTTTGAAGGAAAGTGTTGGAAGACAGCCGTAGAAAGCACAAAATCAAGTGAGTTTGGTGGAATTATGTCGAGTATTTTCTCCGGAATATCAGAAGGAATTAACTGCTCTTCCGCGTACCGATCGAGCAGCGATTTCGGGATCAATTTGATAATCAGCTCTTTCATTTTCCAGATTTTAAAAAGGAACGGTATCAAAGGTGCAATATTGCCTCCTGAATGAGCTTGCTCCAATGATAAGTTTTGTAAAATTGCCTGGGCGTCTGACTTTTATTTCTTGATTGTAATTGAATTAAAGTTGAAGCAAAGGACTCATTATCAGTATCTTCTGCGATCAAAAGTTTTTCGCCACAAGCTTCGGTCAGGACGCCCTTCGCACCCGTACGCGTGGAAACAACCGTAGTTCCTAAGGCAATGGCTTCGATGATTTTGGTTTTCACGCCGCCGCCGCTTGTAATGGGATTAATAACGACATCCGCCGCTTTGATATAAGTGTTAATATTTTCTACAAAGCCCAGATAATCAATGTGTTGATTTTTGTATTCTTTTAGATTATTATAATGTTTTGGTAAACCGCCGCCACAAATCAGGATCCGATATTTGAATTTTGCTTTTTTTAGTAAAATGGGGTTGATTTTATCAATAATGCGTTCGACTGCTTCGAGATTCGGACGATAATTTTGTGGCCCAAAAAACAAGATAAGAAACTCATTATCAGCAAATTGGTGCTGCTGCAAAACCGTTTGGCGTGCCTCCGCCTGGTCATCCGGAGCTGCTTCCAGTCTGGTGCCGTACGGGATGACCGTGGATTTTTTTGGCAAAAGCCGAAAGATCGGTGTGGCTTCTTCCAGATCATCCGGTGAAATAAAAAATAAATGATCGGCAGATCGGTAAATAAACCATTCAATGAAATATAATATGCGCCACCACCATTTACCGATGGTTTTAAAACGCTGAAATTCAATATTGTGAATATAAACAATAAAACGAATTCTAAGTATTCGGCAGACCGGTAATGTAATAAGTCCGATAAATGGCTGCTGAATAATACAAGTCTTTACATGCTCCTTTTTAAAAAAACGCCATAAGCGCCAGGCAACGGCCGGGCTGAAATATTTGAAAAACCGATCCGCGAAGAGCTGTTCGAGCCGGAAGGGCAGGGGAGTGGTCTGATTATTAGTCGTTGAAACCACAACTATATCGCGTTCTTTTGCCAGGGCATCGCAGAAGCCAAATGCCGCGTGATGCCCGCCATTCCTGGGCGGAACAAAATAGTAAGGGATAATGACCGCTATGTTGGAGGCATCAGTTGACATTTTCCCAGATTTCGAAATTATCGTCGTGCAAAAGCTTCCGGAAGCCCGATTCCATCAATATTTGCTGGCATTCCGCTGCCTCTTCGGGGGTTAAAATATTTTCAAATGGATGCAATTCGACAAAAATTTTGCGAAAGCGACTCAAATCATGTTTGTAATGTTTAAAAAACGCTAGCTCTCCGCCTTCAATATCCATGATGAGCGTGTCGAAACGCAAGCCATGTGCGGCTTCCAGCTCGGTAATCGTTTTACCTGTGACATTTATTTTCTTGCCGATTTGCCGGTGCGTGCTGCCACCTGTAATGAGTTTATGAATAAAAAAACTATTTTCTTTCTGATCGGAAATAATGCAATGTTCAACTTTGAACAAGCAGTTGTTTTTCAGGCGATTGCGTTCTGTGTATTGCGCAAGCTCCGGGTGGGCTTCGACTGCAACGTGCCGTTCAGGCTTTGTCAGCAGCCGGTTAATCAAACATGAAACTACACCCAGGCAAGCGCCCAACTCCAGCACAGTTGAATCAGGCGCTAAATAATTTTTCAAATGGCGTCGCTCCTCGGCTTCATACATATCCAGCGGAAAGCGGCCGCGAAACTGCCGGTGCGTCAAATGGTAAGGAATTTCAAATTCCAGACCTTCGACTTTGTAAGTTTGTTCGAATAAGTCAAATCGAAGCCCTGCCCACCAGAGCTTCACGGCGTATTTCAGACGTCCGTAGGCGTCGAGTTGTTTTTTTGTAAAAAACTGCCTGAAAAAATCCTTTATCACGTAATTACTTTTTCTTCTTTTTAGTTCGGGAGCTGGATCTTCCGGTTGCTGTGGTTTTAGTTGTTTTGTCACTTGCGGGAGCCGGTGTTGGCGTTGGTCTTGGCTCATTTTTCGCTTTTTGATATGATTGATAACCTTTGTAACCAACTACACCCAGTAGTCCTACCAGAATCAACGATGAAAAAATCGTAGAAATCAGCTTACCTCGCTCGTAGGTTTTCGGTGCAAAAATGAATTCGATCTTGTGCTGACCCGCCGGAACGCGCATCACCCGCAGGATATAGTTGGCGCGGATGTGCTCCACAGGTTCACCGTCAATATAAGCCTGCCAGCCTTTGTTCGGGCCGTACCAGATTTCGGAGAAAACCGCCAGTTGTTCGCGGCTGGCGTTGCTTTGATAGGTCAAATGATTTGGCTTGTAATCGGTTAGTTCGATGGTTGCAGTTGAATCCAATTGCAGGTTCAAGCCAGCTAAATAATCTGAAAATTCCTTATGAATCGCAGCGGTTGTCGCGGGATCAATTTCATTTAACACATCAATTTCCTGATTGGGTGTATCTACCATCCGGGTATCTCCGACAAACCAGGCGTTGCCCAGGGCTGCCATGTTGATCTGCATTTCGGCTTGTCCGCTTTGTCCGGGTATAATGAAATACTTGGTATTGAGCATGTTAAATACACGCTCGTTATTTTTACGCAAATGCCGATCAATTATATCTTGATACCGTTGCAGTTTGGCAGCGTGATAGCCCCCGATTGATTTGTGGAAATAGGAAGTAAAAGAACTGGCAAACGGATCATTTTGTGTGAGATCCAGCACCCGGAAATTCGGGTCTCCGTCTTTTCGGATCACATCGTCCACCTGACGAGGCTGGAATGCCGCTTCCGCATTGATTTTGGGCACAAAACTGTCTTCATTCAGATAACGTCTTCCGACGGTCCAAAGGTCAAATAAAACCAGCACTCCGATTCCCAAGATGACGACGTTGCGTTGTGTCCATTTTTGCAAAAAAGTCCAGATCAGACCGGCGCTCAACAGCACCAGCGCGAAAGAACGGAAAGCATCGCCGCGCATCAGTGCTTTGCGATCGGACGGAAGCGCATCCGGGCTGATTTTATAATTTTGAATATATTGCTGATCGGCTGCGGAGGTAAAATCAAAGAAAGAAGGACCTAGAAGCATGAAAAACAGTGCAATAGCTCCGGCAATACCACCGGACATATACACGGCACGCTGGATGGTCCTCTTATCATGCTTACCGCTGAAAACTTCATTTAAAGCCAACAATCCCAGCATTGGCACCAGGAACGCTGTAACGCTTAACACCGAGTTCGGCGTCCGGAATTTATTATACAAAGGCACTAAATCAAAAATAGGTCGATTGAACCATTCAAGGTTATTGCCCATGGAAAGCATGAAAGTCAGCAAAGTGCCTAAAGCCAGCCACCATTTCACGGGGCCTTTTACCAAAATCAATCCCAGCAAAAAGAAGAAGAATACCGTGGCGCCAAAATACGCCGGTCCGCTCGTAAATGGCAAATCGCCCCAGTACAAAGGCGCACTCAGCTCAGCCGGCACGCGGTAACCCTGGCGTACCAGTTCCTGCCGGAATGTGGAATTCTCACCTACGGGCTGCTGCGAGCCTCCACCGACCACACCCGGAATGAAAGAGGCAAACAAATCCAGTGTACCGTTACTCCACTGCATGGCGTAATCCCAGGCCAAACCTTCCACTTCACTACTGCTTTGCTGGCCATTGGTCGCATCATTTTGCAGAATCGGTTCTCCGCGCATGGTTTCGGCGGCATATTCGTAAGTGACCAGCAGGTTAGAAGCCGCAGATGCCACACCAATGGCGGCTGCCAAAATCAGGACACCGGCTGCTTTTGCAAAATCCACGATTTCGCCTTTGCGAATGCTGTAAATCAATTGGGCAATACCAAAAATCAACAGCGTTAAACCGAAGTAATAGGTCATCTGCGGGTGGTTGGCATACACATCCAGACCCATACCCAGCGCGAAGAGCACGCCACCGAGTAAATATTTTTTGCGAAAAGCCAACACCAGACCCGCTGCAATTAAAGGCAAATAGGAGATCGTGGTTAATTTGGTGATGTGACCGGCCTCATACAAAATGAAATTATTCGTTGAGAATCCAAACGCAACTGCGCCAATCGCACCCAGCAGAGGATTGACGCCCAGCACCATCATCAGGATGTAGAAACCGACCATTGCCGCGAAGAAGCGCCCGATAGGCTCGTGGATGGTTAAAGTGGCCACGCGGTCAACCAGCTTCAGGTTGTTGCCGGCCTGAATGGTGTTGATCTGATAAGTGGGCATCCCGCCAAACATAGCGTTGGTCCAGAGCGAGGTTTCGCCGGTTTTATTTTTAAACTCCCGAACTTCCTGCGACATCCCCCGGTATTGCTGAATATCACTTTGTTGTACGACTTTACCTTCGAGTTGGGGCAGGAAATAAATCGCCGCCAATCCAAGAAATACAAGCACTACGGCTATGTGGGTCAGTGTTTTTGTTGCGAATGAATTCATGTTACTCAGAATGTTGTTATGGGTTATTTGTTATTTGGGGAGAAGTGGTGTTTACTATTAACCAATTGTCAATTAACAAATAACAGATAACAGTTTTTTTAAATAAAATCAACGTCCACATCGTATGGATAAGTCATCAGGAAATCAATAGCCTTATCTACATCAAAATTTTTGAACACAATATTATAAATCATTTGGGTAATCGGCACCCGCAATTTATAATAATTTGCCAATTGATACGCAATGCGCAGTGTGCCAACACCTTCCGGGGTTTCGGGCATGTCGGCCAGAATGGCGTCTCGGGTTTCTCCTTCGCCCAGGCGATGCCCAAAAGTGAAATTTCGGCTGTTTTTACTCGTGGCGGTTGCCACCAGATCGCCGATGCCCGCTGTTCCAAAAAACGCTTTAGGTGTGGCGCCCATTGCCTTACCATAGTAAATCATCTCGGTGAGCCCGCGCGTGATCAGCATGGACTGCATATTTTTTCCCAGCCCTTTGCCGCGTAGAATCCCGGAACCAATGGCAATGATATTTTTCAGTGCACCGGCCAGTTCCGCGCCCAAAATATCGTGCGAGCCAAAAACGTGGAAATGCTTGCTGCTTAGGACTTCCAGCCCGGCATGGATCACTTCGTCAAATTTACTGCCGATCACCGTAGCGGTGGGTTGCCCTTCCATAATTTCGGTCGCCAGATTTGGACCCGAGAGACATCCGACCCGAACCACCGAGCTCTCCTGCAAAATCACTTCACTCATGGTGCTCACGTGCTCGCGTTTGAGGGCAATATTCTCCTCAGGTTGAGCGCCCTCGGGAGCTTGTACATCAAATCCCTTCGTACCGTGGATCAGAATATGATAGGGGCGCAAATGTGGTCCCAGGTTTTGCATCATCCGCCGGAAATTGGCGGCCGGTACAATCGGAAAGAGTAAGGTGCAGCTTTCTGCAACTTGCTGAATATCATTGGTTAACCGGATACGTGGCGATAGTTCTACCCCGAAATTCCGATGCGTTTGCCGGATAGTTTCCAAAACATCTTCCCGACGCGTATAGAGCAGCACATCCACGTTGTGCGCCAAAAGATTGGAAATAGCGGTACCAAAACTGCCCGCTCCGATTACACCTACTGGTTTTCCTGTTTCAGACATTTATTTAGGTTAAAACACGACACAAAGGTAAGGTTTAATCTGAAACTTGAATCGCAGTTGTAACTTTCAAAATGAAATAGCGTTTTGTTTTTTAGTTAACAAAAAATATATTTGATGGAAAGTATTGACGTAATTGGCGATTCGTTTTCGGTTATTTGTAATTTAGTAAAGTAAGAAGTGCGTTACGTGGCTGTTTTAAAGAAGAAATAAATCCTTGTTTTAATTCAGCTCATAATTGTCCGTTTTTCAGAGTTTATTTAGGGATTTTTAAAAGTGTAATTTTTTGTTTATGAGGTTTTTATAATTAATACTAGCAGTCAATATTAAATAGCCGATAACCAAAACCTAACATCCAAAATCCAAACTAAGACCCGAACAAATATGGCTAAAGGCACCACAAGAGCAGGCAGAAAAGCCGACAAACCCAGTATCAAAAGTTCATTGCCCAAAGGCAAGAATTACCTTTTTGTTATTGGTATTGACGAATATGAAAAGCACCGGCATTTGCAAAATCCAGTGTTTGATGCCAAGGCTTTTATAAAAATTCTTACCGAAAAGTACCAGTTCTCCAATTCGAAAGACCAACTGATCACCTTATTTAATGAAGAAGCGACACAGGCTAGCATTTACAGCAAACTGGAAATGCTAGCCGAAAAAGTCACCAGCGAAGACAACCTTGTCATTTATTTTTCGGGGCACGGTGAGTACAAAAAGCGCATCAATCAAGGCTTCTGGATACCTTATGATGGTGATCCCGACAACTCATACGGCTCTTACATTTCTTTCGAGAATTTAATGAGTTTTATTAAAGCGATCGAATCATTTCACACCTTCATCGTGGCGGATTCCTGCTATGCCGGGACTTTGTTTACTGCCAGAAGTGCGAAAAGTGATGTGAAAACACGCTATGAAAGTATTCAGTCTCGTTGGCTGCTCACAGCTGGTATGATCGAGGAAGTACCTGATGGTACGCCTGGAAAACACAGCCCCTTTGCAAAATCCCTGATTACCTGGTTAAAAAATAATCAGGAAGAACGCCTGAGCGTGGCGGATCTCTGCCGTCAGGTTATTAACTCTATTGATAGTATGGGCTCTGAGCAGACACCGCAGGGTGAGTCTTTGCGGATCACCGGGAATATGGGTGGAGAGTTTATGTTTCGTTTGAAGGAAGTTGCCGACCAGAAATTCGTCGAGGAAGTAGTCGTGGAAGATATACCCAACGGAGGCACCATGCGTGGCGGAGGTGGGGAAGAGGAAGAAGAAAAACCGGAAGAAGAGACACCAAAGCCCAAGCCAAAACCCAAGTCCCTTAGTTCACTGGAGGATGTACAAAAAGCCTTGAAAGGCTATCTGGCCAATGACGAATTTGAGGAAGCGTTTGAGTTATTTGAAAAAGTACTGAACAGCAGCTCGCGTTCGTCCAATACGGTGATTTCGTTACAGGGACAGTATAATAGCATGAAAAGACAGCGCAATCAGGGTACCGTCAGCGATGATTTCGCTTTTCGTACGTTCAACCGGATTCGGGTGGCTTTGAATGAAATGACCGATGACCTGGAAGACGATGACCTTGACCCGTCTGCATTGGCCGGTGGCGGCGGCAATAATTCGGAAGTGACAGTAGAGCAATTGAAAACACAGATCGAAGCCTTACAAAAGGACTTATCCAGCGCTTCCGATTTTGTACAATCGCAGAAAAGCAAGGGCACCGGCTCCGATTTGAAAGCCCTCGAAATGCAGGGATACGAGAGCCAGCTTAACATATTGCAAAAAAAACTTAACTTTTTCTTACAAGAACAGGCTATAATAAGTGATCCATCTCAGAAGTTTTCTTTACAAATGCGGATCGAACAGACGCAGCAGGAAATAAATGAGGTGAAAGGAAAACTGGGGATTTGAAATTGGGAAATCGGAAGTGGGAAGTCGAAAAGCTTCTTAATTCTCACTTCCGATTTCCGACTTTAATTTAGATCAACTTCATTACACAAACTTATGGCATCTGAACTGGAAGGATTGCGTAAACAACTAGAAATCTCGATTCAGCGTCTCAATGCGTTGCGGGAGGACTATGCCATCCAATCCGATGCAAATGTAAAATTCACCCTCGAACAGCAGATCGCTAAATTAGAAACGGAAATTACTGAACTGAAACGGCAAATAGAATCTGCGTACGGGCTTACCGCCGTCAATTCCAGCAGTTTGTTGGAGCAAAAAATCCGGGAGTTGACGATTGATGTGGAATCCAATGTAGGTGAACTTTTCCTGGTCAATGTGGATCGCCTGCCGCCGCGCAATCGTTTTTGGGATGCTTTTGATGAAAATGTGGATCGCAAAAACCCGTTTCAGTTTTACTTTGTGTTGGCTTGTCCGACGCAGCAGCCCAATAGTTTCGCCGAACGCATGGTCTATGAGTTGGTCATTGAAGAGTTGGAAGAAGAGATGGATGCCATCAATTACATTCGCCAGCAGGACAGTCGCCGCGTAAAGGTAGAAGACCTTCCTTTGGGTCGGAATCTACGCAATTCGCAGCGCGAATTCAAAAAGTATTTCGCCAAACGTTTTGGCATGACCGATTCTGAAACAGCGTTTGAAGATTATATTAAAACAGGTTTGCCAAAGCTTGATTATCAGTATGTTGCAACGGTTTTTGATCTGAATGCCAGCAAATGGGATGAAGCATTAATGGAGGATTATCTGCAATGGATTGTAGATACTTTTAGTAATACGCATGATGCAGTACCGACTTTCCTGTTTTTCTTTGCCATTTTCCTGCGCGACGTACACGTCGATCCGCTTCCTGCGGGCGAGCGCAAAGTAGTGGACAGTATTCAGGGGCTTATTGAAAAAAATAAGGAAAGGTGTTCGTTAATCAATCAACTGCTGCCGGTTTCGTTCGATTTGGTAGCGGATTGGATTCGCGATCTGGGTGAGCAAAATGAATCAAAAATCGAAGATTTGGTAAAATTGATTATCGCAAGCCTGCCAGATGAAAAAAAATCAAAATATGAAAAAAATAAAGCCTTCGATATGACTGATATTGAGCGCTTTCAGGAGGTCGTTTACAAAGTAGCAATAGAATAAAACCGGTATATCATATACCGATAAACTATTATACCGAATAATATAAAAATATGAGTTTCAATTTATATGCAAAAGACGGCGGACAGCGCGATATGCCCGCGTTTGAATACAATCCCAAGCTGGGCGATCCTGCATTGTACAAGCCTTCTCCCGAACTGGTGGATGCCGTGAATGTGGCTTTGGCGCTGGGGCAACCCTTGTTGCTCACCGGCGAACCCGGCACCGGCAAAACCCAATTGGCCCACCATATTGCCTGGTTTTTTAAGTTGGGTAAACCATTGATTTTCAATGCGCAAACCACGTCCACGGCAAGTGAAATGTTTTACAAATATGATGCATTGGGGCATTTTCAATATAGCCAGAATAATCCCGAAATCCTGAGTCCGGAAGATCTGGAAACCCGCTTCATTCGCTATCAGGGTTTGGGTGCTGCCATTCGTTCCGACAAGCGCCAGGTGGTGCTCATTGACGAAATTGACAAAGCGCCGCGCGATTTGCCCAATGACGTGCTGGCGGCCATTGAAGATCTGGCTTTCACCATTCCGGAGGTTGGAAAAACCTACAAAACCAAAATGGAGAACCGCCCGATTATAATCATCACCAGTAATTCGGAGAAAAATTTGCCCGATCCGTTCCTGCGGCGGGTCGTTTATTTCCACATTCCATTCCCGGATGCAGGGGCGCTGCTGGAGATTGTCAGCGGCAAAGTGGATGGGTTCAGCCCCTCTGAACTGCAGCCCGTGATTCGCCATTTTGAAAAAATACGGACTAGTAAAGAGTTGAAATTGAAGAAGTTGCCAGCGACAGCCGAACTAATTTTCTGGACGATGCTGCTGCATAAACTCAATTTTGACCCTAATAAACTCGACAATACCGGTCGCCTGAGTGCCACCGAGAAACAACAGTTGGCGATGAGTTACTCGGTTTTGGCGAAGACCAAAGAGGATTTAATTGTTTTACAAGAAACATTGAAATAAATATTGGATTTTGGTTTTTAGAAATGCTTATTTCCAATCGCCAGGATCAAAAGACGAATGACGCTCAACACAAAATATCACCTTCTCTCTGACTTAATCGCTACTCTGGAAGCGGATGGCTTCGTTGTGGGTACGGGCAAGCATTTGCAGTTACAGGAGTTGATGAGCAAGTTGCCGGATGAACTGCCACTGGAATCGCTAAAGACCTTGCTGGCGCCGATTTTGGTGAGCAGTCGGCAGGACCAGGAGCGTTTTTATGAGTTGTTTGATTTGAGTTTAAAAAGGGTAAAAGCCCTGGAACAACCCCCCGAAAAAGTGTTGGCGCATGGTTCGAAGGATGTAGAAGTCTGGCGCAACGCAGTGCTGGTTTTATTCGTACTGTTGGCCGGTTGGGCGGGCTATATCCTGGATTGGAATGTGTTCAAATGGTGGGGCAACCCTACATTTTTGTTGATGTTTGCACTGGTGGCGGGTGCAGCTTACTTTGCAGCTCAAGCCTTTCCGCGCTGGTGGCAACGCACGATCTACTTCACCTTACTGCTTGTTGTAGTTGTGAGTGGAAATTTTTTAAAACGTATATTATTACCGGGCGTTCAGGCAAAAACAGAATACGTAACCTTTTCGGCTCAACCCGGCAGCACCACTACGCTCCCCATCCCTCTGGAAAACGATCGATTGATCCGGGTTACCCTTTGTGATGGTTCCACCGCAGATACCAGCAGCACACTGGGCAGTTTTTTTGTGGATAGCCTTGGGAATGTGACGATTATCGCAAAAGATTCCTTCAGTGTTGCCATTCGTGATACAATCTGTGTGCTGGCGGAATACGAACTGATTCGGGATACCACTTATTTTGTAGCAACTTATCAACCACCAAAACCTTCTGAACCCAAGCCCGAGCCAGCGCAACCCCAGGTAGCGGAGCTGGATCCTATGCCGATTCCGTTTCCCAGAGATATTGCCGAGTTGCAAATTGACCCCGACCAGCAGGCTAAAGCCGAATTTTATCAGCGCAACGCCTGGTGGATCAAACTTTTAATTATCGGATTATTCGGCGCTATTTTAATTTCCCTGGCTCAATGGCGCGAGAAAAAACGCCGTCGCCTGGTAGCTCAACTGGAGCAACGCGACAAACCGCCCTATATTTGGAATATTCAGTCAGATCAGGCGGATGAACTGATTTTTGGAGACAGCGCCCGGATTGTGCTGAATCAGCTGCGGCGCCGTCGCTTGGATGATGCCTACAGACTCGATATTGACAAAACGGTGGAGGCTACTGTGCGCAGTGCCGGCCGGGTTGACTTTCAATTCAAACAGCAGACCAGTCCACCTGATTATTTGTTGTTGATTGATCGAAACGGACTAAATGACCATCGTGCGGAGTTATTTGATCAATTATATCAGGCTTTTAAGGTAAATGAAGTAAATGTCGTCCGGTTTTTTTATCAGGGTGATCCCCGTCTTTGCTTCAATCGGCGATATCCGGGCGGTCTCAATCTCAAGGAATTACAGCATCGCTTTGGCGAGGCACGCTTGTTGATTGTGGGCAATGGTTACGAATTGCTGGGGCCAGGCACCGGCAGATTGTCTAAGTGGGCGAGTATTTTTAGCAACTGGCGGGAGCGGGCATTGTTTACACCCAAGCCAATTGCAAGCTGGGACCGCCGGGAAATTTATCTCGGAGAACATTTTTACCTAATGCCGGCGTCTATTGAAAGTCTGGGGGCAACACTAGATGAATTTGGCAGCAATGAGCCCCGGAATCCCGGAGAATTGATTCCAAAACTGGAGGATGTGCAATGGCGCAGCATTGAAATAGAAGGTGATCTTATCAGTACTTTACGCAAGCATTACGACGAGCGGATGGTGCAATGGATTGCCGCTTGTGCGGTGTATCCGCAATTGCAATGGGATATTACACTCTTTTTGGGGCGGGAATTTTCTTCAGATCATGATTCGCTGCTGAGTTTTGAAAATTTGCTGAAAATCACACAATTACCCTGGTTTGTAGAAGGGAAAATCCCTGATCCGGCCCGCGAGGAACTGCTCGAATATCTGGAGCAACAAGGCTTGGAACAAACCATTCGCCAGCGTTTGCACTGGTTGTTTGAGCATGCGCCCAAACCCAATAATGAATCCGTGGCATTTGATGAATACCGGATCAACACAATGGGCAATGAATGGCGCTTTACCGAAAACCCTCGCCGCCGCCGTGAGCTGGAGGAAGAATTGTCGCGCTACTACGCCGCCGGGCACAACCTCGATACAGTCGTTTTCAAAAAAATCGAACGGGAGCGCAATCGCCTTGATTTTGAAGCTCCCGACAAGTGGAAGCCTTATCTTTTTAATCATGGTGATTCATTTTTTGGGCTGAAAGACTGGGTTTGGGCCGCGCCGCTTTGGGTGTTGCTATCGATGGTGGTCTTGTTTTTCAATCCGAAATATGAATTGTGTCAGGGCGAAATTATTTCCTACCAGGATAAAGAACTTTGTTTAACCAGGGCGACTGATTATTTACTTTATTATGAATATTTGATTCGAAATGAAATAAATAATCAAAATCTGGAGGCTGCCGATAGCTTATTAAATTATGCCCGCCAAAATCATTATACGACCGGTATGATGGAAATGGACCCTGCTGCCACTTCTGAAACCCCGCTCACAGAAGCGATGCGATCGGTACGGGTTGATACCGTTCCGTTTTTACGTAATATTTCAGCCTATTATTATAATGCCGGTGTTATTTATTATAATGATTGGCTGATTTACCGGGATTCACTGGTCAATGAATTATTTAGTCAGGAAACAACACCCCAGCAGCAGGAGTTTCAAAATATCAGTACTCCGGGTGAAGGACAAAGAGCGCAGCAATTGAGACAAATGCTGGATACCTTGGCTGCAGTGAGTTGTACCAATTTCCGGAGGGGAAGTCAGTTGTACTCCTCGGCTACAGGTGGCATGGGCTACGACTTCCTGCTGGCGATGCAAAAAATTTGCTCGGAAGCACCGACCGACACTCCTGTGGAAGAAACGTTCGAAGGAGAAGTACTCGACCTCGGCTCAAAACGACCGATTGCCAATGTGACCGTCAAAGCACTGAATGGTAACATCTCGGTGAAAACCAATAATCAGGGCAGGTATCAATTGACTTTGCCCGCTGAGCTCCGGGACAGCTCCATTCGTTTTACCTTTACAGCCGAGGGTTATTCTGATCTTACCGAAGATTTGCTGATTGACGATCCTTTGCCGGTGGTGTCCTTAGAGAAACTTCAAAAGGCTGAAAGTATTGAAATTTATACTTCCGACCGGGGTATGAAAGGCTTGCGTACCAATACCGGACGGACGATCTTGCCGGCGATTTATAATCAAATTGAACTCGATCCGGCCAGTGGCTTGTACCGGGTGCAGATTATCAGCAAAAGCGGAACCCAGATGGGCTATGTGAATAATCGTGGAGAAACGGTGATTCCGGTGGAATTTCGTGTCCTGGGTTTTTTGAAGGATGGCATGATCGTGGCGGCGAAGGAGCGTTATGGCTATCTGGATCGAAATGGTAATATCGCTATCTCCTTTATTTATGAGGGCGCCAGTGATTTCAGCAAGGGCGAGGCCGAGGTGATTCAATTGCTGGAAGGACAGCGTTTTACTTTTATAATCAATAAAAATGGACGTTGTATTCGCAGCTGTCCGCCAGAAAGCGCCTATATCGTAGCCCCCAAGGCAGCTGAGGCAGTAAAAATTTCGGAAAACATTGATCCGATTAATTTATTCTTTGCAAGCGACTCTCCCGATCCAAATACTCGAGCTACGACGACCAAAGCAACCTACAGTGAGCTATACGCACAATTAATGAGCCAGGTACAGGATTATTATCCGGCAGATTTCAGGCAGCAGAAGGTTTCGACAGGTCGGGAACAAGTAGATGCATTCTTTTTAAACAGCGTACAAGACAATTATTATCGTTTCAATGAAGCGCTAGGTACCATTTATGATTATTTACAAAAAAGCAAAGGGCAGGTGGAAATCACGCTAAAAGGTTACACGGCAGACGGTTCAACTTACAATCAGTTTTTATCTTCCCGTCGGATGAGCGCGGTAAAAAATTCTATTGCGCAATTTAATGGCGGAGTATTGCAACCTTATATTTCCAATGGCAGGATCAAAATTTCGGAAGAACGAGCAAGCGAAAGTCGAGCAAAAGAGATATTAAAAACGGCAAACGATCTTCAGAAACTGACCGATTTAATGGAAAGAAGGGTGGAGGTCATAATCCGTTTTGCAAACTAACCATTGCTCCCAACCGCCCCGGCGTATTCTTCGATATAATCGACCAAATCCTCCAAATCCCAGGCGTCTTCCAGCTTGAACTCGCCTACGCGTGTGCGGCAAAGCGCGGAAAGATAAGCGCCGCTGTCAAGTGCTTGCCCAAAGTCATGCGCCAGCGAGCGAATATAAGTGCCTTTGCTACAGGCTACCCGGAAGTCGATCTCGGGTAAAGCAATGCGCGTTAGTTCAAACTCGTAAATATGCACAGTTCGCGGTTCTACCTTAACCATTTCGCCTTTGCGGGCTTTTTTGTACAAAGGCTGTCCGTCCACTTTAATGGCGGAAAACATCGGCGGAATTTGCTCGATTTGTCCCAGGAATTGTTTGCGGGCTTGTTCTATTTGACCAAAGGTGATGTGCTGGATCGGAAATTCCTGATCGATCTCGGTTTCAGCGTCATAAGAAGGCGTGGTAGCGCCCAGCGTCATCGTGCCGGTATATTCCTTGGGCAGGTTTTGATAATCGGCGAGACTTTTTGTGGCTTTTCCGGTGCAAATGATGAGCAAGCCGGTTGCCATAGGGTCGAGTGTACCGGCATGCCCGACTTTTATTTTCTTAACTTTTAATTCGTCTTTCAGTTTGTAGCGAATTTTATTCACCACGTCAAACGATGTCCACCCTTTAGGTTTGTCCACCAAGAGGGTCGCTCCGCCAATAAAATCGTACCTCGGGAGCGGGTTATCGTCCTTATTCATTTACTATAATCCTTTGTTTAACAATGCCATAGCAATGGCGATACTTCCTACGATAAAACAATATACAGAAAAATAAGTTAATTTGCTACGTTTTACAATCTGAATCATCCAGATACAAGCCAGAAGCCCCGTCACGAAAGCTGCGATGAAACCTGCCGTCAACTCGGTCAGTTCCGCTGAAGATTGTGTAGTCAGTTCGCCATCCAGCATGTCTTTGGCGATTTTTCCCAGAATAAGCGGTACTACCATCAAAAAGGAGAATCTGGCCGCTCTTTCTCTATCTATTCCTAACAAAACCGAGGTGGAGATCGTTGCTCCCGAGCGGGAAATGCCTGGCAAAATGGCGATGGCCTGTGCAATGCCAATGATCAGCGAATCCCAGAAACCCACGGGTTTGCTGGTGAGTTTGGCGCGGTCGGCGAGATAGAGCAACAAGCCTGTAATCAGGAGCGCAAAGCCAACCAGTAGGATTTGCTTGCTAAACAGCATCTCGATTTGTTCTTCGAACAACAAACCTACAACGGCTGCGGGAATCATCGAAATGATGATTTTTAAAGAAAACTGCGTCTCTTCGTTCCATTTAAATTGAAAAAGCCCGCCAAAAATGCTGGCGATATCTTTCCGGAACACTACAATAGTGCTCAAGGCTGTAGCTACGTGCAACGAGACGGTCATCAGCAGACTTTCTTCGCCAACGCTTTCATCGCCGAGGATATATTTTGCCAGTTCGAGATGACCGCTACTGCTGACCGGTAAAAATTCGGTAAGCCCTTGTACAATGCCTAAAACAATGGCACTCAGTATTTCTCCCATGATGAGAATATGAAATATGAAATGCAAGAAATTTTTTGAGGAAAGCTTTTAAAGCTCACATTTCATATATTAACTTTGGAATTATTTTTTGAAAATGGCATAAATCTCAACGATCAGACCAGCCAGGATCACAATCGGCGCCAAGACGGTGCGGCGGGTGCTATAAATACGCTCCGGCTCCCACACATCGGGACTCGGCATCTGACCACCCGACATGAGGATCAAACCTATCACCACTAATAAAGCACCAACTGCCATCCAAATATAATTCTGACGGTTGAAAAGCAATTCTACCGGGGTTGATGAAGTCTGGCGCGCCCGCGAACCACGCGATGAAGTCGGCGTTGGCTTATCGGTTTTTTCTTTTGTCGTGGTTACTACCACTTTCTTTTTAGGCTTGCTCATGCTGATAAATTTTATAAAACTGTCGAAACCTTTATTTTAAACATTAAGTATTTTCTTTCTATTAATACAAATCATCCACACGCATTTTCAGGTATTTCTTCACCACAAAATAAGTACTTGCCGTATTAATCAACACGCCCAGCACCACCAACCCTGCAAAAAGCGTAGCAAAGCTCATCAAATCTTGTAAAATGCGCAAGTCCGGCACCTGTGTGCGCGCCCAAAGGAGTAACAAAATCAATGCTCCAACGGCAATGACGCCACTCAGTAATCCGTGAAGCACACTTCGAAGCAGGTAGGGGCGACTGATAAATTCCCAGGAAGCACCCACCAGTTCCATATTTTTAATCAAAAAGCGATTGGCGTATAAAGCCAGTCGATTGGTGTTGTAAATCAAAGCTGCAGCCACAAACACCAGGAAAATGCCCATCGCCAGCGCAAAATAGCCGACACGGCGCATATTATTGATCACATTATCCACAATGCTTTCCTGGTAGAAAACGTCCGTTACAAAAGGGTATTGCGCGCGGATGGTGGAGCGGATGTTTTCCAGGCTATCCGTCTGCATCTGAGCTGCTTTTATATTAAAAATAAATACATCGTAAAACGGATTCGGCAATCCCAGTTTCAGAAAATCGTCGCCAAAATCCTCCTGCATCAATTGCGCAGCTTCTTCCCGGCTGATAAAACGAACCGATTCTTCCAGCACAAAATCACTATTTCGGAGAAATGCCCCCAGGGTGTCAATTTGAGCGGTGGTCACGGTGTCCTGCATTTCAGCCATGAGGGCCACATTTTCTTTGAAGGTTTTCACTAGACGTTGCGCATGCAAAATGATCAGCCCGAAAAAACCAATGAGAAACAGCACTAGCGCTACACTTACGATAGAGTAGAGGTAGTTGGGTTTTCGTCGCTCGATTCGCTTTTCTGGTGGAACTGCCATGAAATAGCCTCTGTTGCTGATTTTTTTGCTGACGGCAAAGTTATAACTAAAGTTGAAAAGTTCGAGGAATTAAAGCTTTATTGTTAGATAGATGGACTCGCTTTATTTGATTAAATTTGGAGATAGGGTCTTAATAATCCGGGTGAATGACGTTTATTTTACAACCTCATAACTGATACGGTCATGATATTATTATTGTTAATAACACTGGCTTTTGCCA
>CAZGAU010000062.1:0-27319 GCA_964523725.1 uncultured Saprospiraceae bacterium | reverse complement strand
TGCTGTTTCCGCCTGCAAGGCATCCGGTGCTGTGGCTGTGGTGGTTTGAATGGTCTATTCCCCGGGCTTTAAAAAAATATCAGGCGGATGTTTTTTTGTCTCTTGATGGTTATTGCTCGCTCCGCTCCAACCTGCCCGCAGTAATGGTCACGCACGATATCGCGTACCTGCATATGCGCCGGCAGATTCCCGCCAAATTCCGTATGTACTCTGATCTTTTTGTGCCCCTTTATCTGGCTCGCGCTGAGCGGATTGTAACGGTTTCAGATTATTCCAAACAGGACATTTTAAGACATTTTCCTATGCCCGAAAAAAAGGTCTCGACAGCGTGCAATGGTGTGCGGGAAGTCTTTGTACCGCTGCCTGAAGCGCAAAAACGTGAAGTTCGTAATCAGTACGCTGCCGGCGAGGAATACTTTTTCTACATTGGTTCTGTGCATCCGCGCAAGAACGTGCCTCGTTTGATTCAGGCCTTTGACGCTTTTAAAAAAGAAACCCAGGCTTCGATGAAGCTCTTGATTGGCGGGCGTTTTGCCTGGCAAACCGGCGAAGTGAAAACAGCTTACGAAAGTGCTCAATTCAAAAACGATATTATCTTTCTGGGATTCGTCCCGGATGAAGAGCTGCCCCGACTCACGGGCGCGGCCCTGGCTTTGACGTATGTGTCGTTATTTGAGGGGTTTGGTGTGCCGATCCTGGAAGCCATGCATTGCGATGTGCCGGTGCTGACCTCCAATGTAAGTTCCATGCCTGAAATCGCTGGCGAAGCGGGTTTGCTGGTCAATCCCTTAGACGTCGTGGAAATTGCAGTGGGCATGCAACAGTTGTATGAAAATCCGAACCTGCGGAAACATCTGATTGAAAAAGGAAAGTTGCAGCGCCAAAAGTTCAGTTGGGAGAAAGCAGCGAAAGTGGTTTGGCAGAATATTCTTCAAGCAATTGAAAATGCGCCTCAATCCTGAGTGTAATTCTTATTTTTACAGCAAATTTAAGTCCATTTGAAAAAGATTCGCTATCGGGATTTGCCCATCATTATAGTCGGTTCATTACTTATTGCTCAGTTTATCATTGGATTGAACAATGAAAGTTTTTTTAAATTAATTTTTTATCCTGCGTACTATATTGATCTTCTTGGGGTTAGTGCAATTGTTTTTTTAGTTTGGTTTGTAATCCGAGCTATAACGATTCGGTTGGACCAGAAACTTTCCTGGGAGATTCGTTTCACACAAAGATTATTTTATCAATTGCTCTTTGGTATCGGCGGCATGGCTTTGCTTTCTTTGATCTTGACCGTGTTGCATTTCACTTTTGTGATCCGGCAGGACATTCGGGAAGGGACTTTTTTTGTGTATGAATATCCGATTGGCGTAATAATTATTGTATTGTTAAATGGGTATTATTTCTCCTATTATCATTATGCTTTAAATCGAATAAACCAATTGAAAATCAGTAGATTAAAAAACCGACTGGAAAATTTTCAGGAAAATACCGATTCCCAACAAAGCGATGAAGAAATGCCTGAGTTTAATCCGCGCACGATTATTGTCAGTGCCGGCGCCCACCAGGTTCCATTGGTAATTGAAGGAATTCGGCTGGCATTAAAAAAAGGAGAACGAGTTAATCTTTTTATTGAAGATGGCAATGATTACTTGATTAGCCAAACCCTCGAAGAATTGGAAAAACGATTGCCGGAGGCATCATTTTTTCGCGTTAATCGCCAGGCAATTGTTCATTTTAAGGCCTGTAAATCTTTTCAAAGTATTGAGAACGGCAAGTTGAAACTCATCCTCGACCTCAATGAAGAGCCGCTTATCATTAGCCAAAAGCGAGCGCCAGCATTCAAAAAGTGGCTTGCTGAAGCGAGTCATTGAAATCGCTCAATTGCCATTTTCCATACTTTACATACCAAGTTCTATACTTCACCGAAATGACACGCCGGCTTCACCAAAAGACTGCCGGCATTACATTTGGCATCAGCCTACCTTTGCAGAAAAAAATCACACCGACTGAAAATGAAAACAATCTCTATTTTGGTAGGAGCGATGCTAGGCATGCTCGCTACCGGCTTTGGGCAAAGCCAGAAGCAACGCTCACTGGCTATTGAATATGGCTATCAGCATTTTGCTCGCCAGGATCAATTATTTTCACCTCTGATTTACAATGGGAATGCGCCCCTAAATCTGGGATTGAATTACACCGTCAATGGCAAAGCTTCACACCAGCAGGCATATCTGTCGTTTGGCTTGTACAATATGAGCTCACACGAATCCTACGATTTCACCGAAAATTTCGACGAACTGGAAGAAAGAACGCTTAACCCCAGTTCGTTTCAGGTCATTCGACTTGGCTATGGCTACGCCCGAAAATTCGGACAAAATGATCGCTGGCACGCAGGTGCTCGGCTGGATGGGCAAATCGAAGCGCTGTTTTATGAAATGGGCTTCGCATCTATTTTTGGATATACGACGGCTTTTTCATTGGCGCCAACGTTTGGAGGGGACTTTGCGCTCAGCAAAAAAACACGGCTTTCCGCTCAAGTTGCTGCGCCGCTCGTTGGCTGGGTGTCGCGTTCTCCTTATGCTTTGAATGATGACGATTATATCGATCGGCAAAGTTCGCACAACAACCTGACGACCATTCTCAATCTCATTGGCGATGGCGAGTTACGTTCACTGGATTCTTATCGACAGCTTGATTTGGATATCCGGGCACGGCAGTCATTATCTGATAAAATGGCGCTCACGCTTGGCTGGCGAGCACGCTGGTATGAAATCACCGAACCCAAGCGGGTATTGGCTTTACAAAATGGCTTTAACATTGGCTTGCAATTGGGCTTGTAATCTTCATTTTTCATTTCAAAAAGATCATTTATCATGAGAAATATTCTTTTTATCATCATCTTATTATTCCTGGGAAGTTGTAAGGAAACTTTTTTTGAAACCGAACCAGCAACCAATGCCGAAGCGGTTTTTGAAGAACTTTGGCAGAAATATGACGAAATGTATGCACTGTTTGACGAGCGTGAAGTGGATTGGGAGGCTTTGTACGCGGAGTTCCGCCTTCAATTGAATAATCAATCGACAGATGATGATTTGTATCATGTTTTAACGCAAATGCTGGCAAAACTTAATGACGGACATGTGACGCTGACCGCGGCAAACCGCGAAGTATTCTTTTCCAATCAGTATTTTCGGGAGAAAATTGATGATGGATTATTTGATGAAGGTGTAATAAAAAGTAAATATCTTAATCGGCAATTTAAAGAATACGAGCATTCTTATTATGGATTGGTAAATAATTCCATTCCTTACATTCATTTTGGCGTAGTCAATTTTGAATGGGAGCATTTACAAGATGCTATCCAGCAAAAACTGGATGCGTCGGGCATTATCATTGATCTGCGGCACAATCAGGGTGGCGATTTTACTTTTGCATTACAACAGATAGAAAAAATAAATAACGAGCGACGCCTGGTTTTTCAGTCCCGCACCAAAAATGGCCCCGGTAAAAACGACTTCACCGCTTGGTTCGACTGGTATCTGGAGGCAAAAGGAAATTACAATGGCAAAATCATTGTCCTGATCGATCGCTATACGGTGAGTGCCGGCGAGCGTGCTACGCTTATTTTGAAATCTATGCCCAATGTGACACTGGTCGGCGAATCTACAAATGGCTCCATTTCTACCATGATTGCACAAGGCCTGTCGAATGGCTGGTATTGCACAGTTGCGCCGCAAGATGTTATCGCTTTTAATGGTGAAATCTATGAAAGTCGGGGTATCCCGGCGGATATTTTGGTAAAAAATTCCCCCGAAAATCTTGCTCAAGGCAAGGACGATGTGCTGGAACGCGCATTGGACATGCTTCAATAAGCTTGGGCTGTGCCGCACTTCTTCAGTGTGGCACAGCTTTCGGCAATCCTATCCGTGTTTTTTCCTCGTATTTCTCCTGTACACACCTCCAAAGCTCCGGCTTTTGTCAAATTTTCGCAAACGCTGAACATATTTTCAAGCATGGGGTTAGGTGTCCAAATATTCAAACAAAAATAATGCCTCAGTTCATCTGGCATCGTTTTATCCGGCATCTGGTATCAAAATAAAGTATGAAAATAAGAATTCTCGTTATCGGACTTTTTGTAGCGCTTGCAGGCATCAGTGGATACTATCTGACAAAGCTTAAATTCTCTTTTGATTTTGAGCAATTCTTTCCGCAAGGGGATGAGGATTTGGAATATTTCCGGGAATTTGTTCAGGAATTTGAAACAGATGACAATTTCATGCTGGTGGCGGTGCGCCGCGAAAATGGCGTTTTTGAACAGGAATTCCTCGAAAAGTTCCACGATTTTACCCTGAAAACCCGCGATCTGCCTTACGTGGAACAAAGTACTTCCCTTACCAAATTTGGCTATCCGGTGCGCACGCCTTTTGCCATCACTACCGTACCCGCTATCCACATCAACAATCCCGAGCGCTACGCTGCCGACAGCATGCGCATCATGCAGGACGAGCGATTTAAGTACAATTTGATTTCCGAAGATGGAAAGGCGCTGGTGGTTTTTTTGAAAATGACCGATGGCGTTGATCTTAACCAATCCAAGGAATTTATGCGCGCACTCAACCAACTCGTGGCGCAATACGATTTTGAGGAATACCATTATCTGGGGCGGCCTTATTTCCAGAAAGAACTGGTAGAAATGCAAATCCGCGAAGTGGCTAAGTCGGCGCTTATTTCCGGGATTCTGGTTTCGATCGTGATGTTCTTGATCTATCGGCGTTTCTGGGGTGTGTTTGTATCCTTGCTGTCTATAGGGCTGGGAATGCTTCTGTTTATGGGTTTTATGGGCGCGTTTGGGCGCGAGCTGAGTGCAATGGCAGCTTTGTATCCGGTTTTGATGATTATTGTCGGAACCTCGGATGTGATTCACATCATGTCGAAATACGTGGACGAACTGCGCCGGGGGCAGCCACAAGACAAAGCGATTGTGATTACGATCCGGGAAATTGGGCTGGCTACGCTGCTAACTTCAGTGACCACGGCCATCGGTTTTACCTCGCTGATGACCAATCGGGTGGTGCCGATCAAAGAATTTGGGATCAACGCCGCAATTGGGGTGATGATCGCTTTTATTACGGTGATATTCTTCACAACAGCGGTGATTTCCATGTTCAATGCCGATCAGATTTCCAAAATCGGGAAACGACATGCTAACTGGGATAAGGCCATGCTTTGGCTCTACCGTTTTACCGGCGCCAAGCCGCGTCAGATCACGCTCGCAGCCCTTGCGGTAGTTGCGCTCTGCGCCTGGGGTATTTCGATGATCAATACCAACTACGAGATTATCGACAACATGCCGCGCGGTGAGAAAGTATCCGAGGATTTCCGGTTTTTTGAACAACAAATTTCGGGTTTTCGCCCGCTGGAATTCGCCGGATACGTGCAGCAAGATTACAAAGCAACCGATTTTGAAGTGGTGCAACAAATTGACAAAATGGAACAGCATCTCAAGGAATACCCTGACATTCAGGCGGTTGGCTCGGTAGCGATGGTGTACAAAAGCATCCACCAGATGTATCGCGGTGGCAATCCCGATGCTTTTGAACTGCCAGAGGAAAAAGCACAATTTGAACAGTACCAACGCATTGCCGACAAGGTGCCGCAAATGGGCATGAACGTGCTGGTGAGCAAAGACGAAACCAAAGCCCGCGTAACTTCCCGCATTCGCGACATTGGGGCGGATAGTATCAAAAGCATGAGCCAGCGCATTGAACGGTGGATTGATAACAACATCAACTCCGACATCATTCAGTTCAAACTAACCGGCACAGGGCTTTTAATTGATAAAAATGCTGAATACATAAGGGCTAATTTACTCAAGGGTTTAGGTATCGCCACATTAATTATTTCAGGACTGATGGCATTGCTCTTCTGGAATTTTAGAATGATGTTTATTGCCTTGATTCCCAATTTGTTTCCACTGATCATTGGCGGTGCATTCCTGGGATTCACCGGGGTAGAGTTGGAAGCCGGAATTTCGATTGTGTTCAGCGTTATTTTTGGCATTGCCGTGGACGACACCATCCACTTTCTCAGCAAGTTCAAGCTCGCCCGCCTCAAGGGCAAGACAGTAGAGGATTCTTTAAAAATCACCTTCACCGAAACCGGGAAACCGATTGTACTGACTAGTGTAATCCTGTTTTTCGGATTTCTGGTCATGTTGTTTTCCGTGCATCCGCCGAGCCAAACGGTGGGCTGGCTGATAAGCTTGACCCTGCTGACCGCAGTTGTATGCGATTTATTCTTAATCCCGGTGCTGATTCGTTGGTTGATAAAGGATAAAACTGGAACAACTGATGAAAATCTTGCTTATTCTGCGAATCCTGTTGAGCGAATTTTACAGTAAATTTTTCTTCGGCGTGGTAATATTCGGTGGCTTTAGGTAGAAGGGCTCAAAATAAGCCAGGTTGGCGAACTGTTTTTGTTCAAAAGCCTTTATGGCCAGGGGAATCAGATGCGTTGCAGAGCAAACCACCGGACTGAAATGCGCCTGTGGCGAAGTAATAATGGCTTTACTTTTTCTGGCGCCGTTGCCGGAAAGCACAATATCATGACCTTTTGAAAAATATTCGTCGAAAGTGGTGGGCTCGATTTTCAAAGCTTCCGCTTCACGCACCAGTCGATTCTCCTTATCAAAAATGGCAGCGTACACATCCATCCGGCGGGCGTCGATCATCGGACAGTAGAGTGCATCGCGCTTTACCCGTTCGCTGGTGGCCAAAGCCAGCGCCTGCAAGGTATCCACCGCGATCAAGGGTTTATCTAGCGCATAGCAGATGCCCTTTGCCGTGGAAACGCCGATCCGGAGTGCTGTATATGAACCTGGACCTGCGCTTACCGCCACCGCGTCCAAATCTTCCAGGGAAATATTCGCTTCCTGGCAGCAGGCTTTGATCATCAGGGTGATCTGCGCCGCATGGTCGGTGAAGTTATCGTTTTCGCGCAAAGCGAGGATTTCCAGTTCTTTGCTAATGCAAATAGAACAAGTATCGGTTGTAGTTTCGATATTTAGAATCAGACTCAAAATGTGAATTTTGGTGAAACCCAGCAAAGATAAGGCTTTTTGAGCAGAATCAGTTTTTCGCGGCTACTTCATTCGCGGCAAGCCACTGACGCAAATTCCCCTTGTTGATCGCCGTCGCCATCAGATCGGGAAACAGATTCGGCGTGCAGGCAAACGCTGGAATGTCCAGTTCTGCCAAATGAGCCGCAGCAGTTTTGCTATAAGCCGGAGCGCCTTCATCGTTCAAAGCCAACAAGGAAATAAACTGAACACCAGAAGATTTAATCGAATTGATCTTTTGTAACATGGCACTTTCACTGCCACCTTCAAACAGGTCGCTGATGAGCACCAGAATAGTCTCCTGAGGTCGTTGGATAAGTGATTTGGAATAGTCCAGTGCTTTTGCAATATCCGTGCCGCCACCGAGCTGCGCCGCGAAGAGCAAATCCACCGGATCGCTGAGTTGATCGGTCAGATCTACAACGCTGGTATCAAATACGACCAAATTTGTTTTCACGCTGCGAATCGAAGCCATAATAGAACCCAGCACCGCCGCATATACCACCGAAGTAGTCATCGAACCGCTTTGATCAATGCAGAGAATCACATGCCGTAGTTGCGTGCCTTTTCTGCCGAAACCAACGAGCCGTTCGGGGATAACCGTTTTATAATCAGGCTGATAATGCTTGAGATTCGCACGAATCGTCTGGTGCCAGTTGATTTCATTGAGTTTGGGGCGATAATTCCTGACGATCCTGTGTATGCTCCCCTGAATCGCTTGCTGCATGGGTCGGCGCAGTTTTTTTTCCAATTCCTGCACCACAGCGCGCACGATCTGCCGCGCCGCTTCGCGGGCCTGCTCGGGCAAGGTTTTGTTTAAGGACAACAAAATACTGGCTAGATGCACATCGGGCGTGATGGTTTCCAGGAGTTCCGGTTCCAGGAGCATTCGTTTTAAACCGAGGCGTTCGAGGGCATCTTTTTGCAAAAGTTGCACCACCGGCTTTGGAAAATATTGGCGAATATCTTTTAACCAACGATTAATACGGGGCGAGGAGCTGCCCAGTCCGCCTTTACGATCCTCATTATAAAGCAAATCCAGGGCTTTATCCACGCCCATCTGGCTCTTGTCGAGCTGAATGTCTTCGTTAGGATCAGCCTGGCGCCCCAGAATGAGGCGCCATTTCGTTAGTTTTTCTTCACTCATTATCTTCTGAACAATCTCGCAATAAATAGTAACACTACTGCACCAATTACTGCAGTAATAATGTAACTAATTGTAGCGTTTCCGGTAGAAATAGAAACTTTCAAAACATCATTGAGGAGCCAGCCGCCCAGGAAGCCGCCAATGATACCAATAATAATGTTACCGAGGATGCCAAATCCTCCGCCTTTCATAATCAGACCTGCGAGCCAACCGGCTACAGCTCCCACGATTAGGTAATAAATAAAAGCCATGTTTAAAGTGGTTTTTGTTTAACAATAGCAGCAAGTTAAACATATTTAACCTCTTTCAGTAATGGTTTTTGTTAATTAAATTTTGATTTTTACAATTTCGTAAAATGAAATATTATATCGCTACGAATAAAAAAATGAGTTATTCCACAACCGATAATTTGCCATATCATCGAAAGCGTTAGCTTAGCTAGTGAGCAATATTTAAGTTAAAAGGCAAGCAAAAATAAATTTTTTTGGTGCACAAAAGCTTGACACAACTTCATATCACTATTTTTGTTGGAATTGAACGTCATTGAATAAATATTTGAACACACCAAAGCATTACATGTCAGTAAGAAAGCCCAACCAAATCAAAGACTTAAGTGAGGATCAGCAGGAAGCCCTCAAATCTATACGAATGTCCAGGGTGATCGTACCCATCGTAATCGGCGTAGGGGCGGTGTCGTATCTGCTTTGGCGCAATTTTGATCCGGAGGAATTTGCAAAAATAGAGTGGACACAGCACACCTTTATCTGGATGGGCATTTCCTTACTGTTATTTCTGTCCTGGCATCTGGCATACTCGGCACGCTTAAGGATGCTCTCTCAGAAGGCTTTCAGCTGGTGGAAATCAATAGAGTTGATTGCTATTTGGGAATTTGCTTCGGCGGTATCGCCCTCAGCGGTGGGAGGTTCTACCGTGGCATTTTTTATACTCGCTCAGGAGAAACTGCCGGTGGGCAAAACGACCATGATTGTACTCTACACGATTATGCTGGACGGCTTTTTCTTCATTGTGACTATTCCGGTTTTGTACGCCCTTTTTGGCAGCACGATTATGCGACCCGGAGCCGTGGATTTTGCCGATACCGGAGCATGGGCGTTTTACTTTGTGGCGGCTTATTCGGTTATGACCACGTACAGCCTGTTTTTTTACTACGGGATTTTCGTGAATCCGGGTCAACTTAAGCGCATTCTGGGATTTTTCACTAAATTACCTTTGCTGCGCCGCTATCACCGTAGTGCTATCAAACTAGGCAATGATATGATCGTAGCTTCGCAGGAGTTGAGGCAACAGGGCTGGCGATTCCACTTTATGGCCGGCTTTTCTACTTTTATTATCTGGACGCTCCGATTCCTGATTCTGAGCAGTTGTATTATTGCTTTTGTAGATACGATGCCTTTGGACTTTGGTACCCAGTTTGAACTATATGCGCGTTTGGAAACGATGTTCCTGATCTTCTTGTTCAGCCCAACACCTGGCGGCGCGGGAGTGATCGAGCTACTCTTCGGTGGCTTTTTGAAAGATTATATCGTGAATCCTACGGTTTCAACCGTTATTTCCACGTTCTGGAGAATTTTAACTTACTATTCTTATATGCTGGCCGGAGCCATTGTGATTCCAAACTGGATCAATAACATCCTTCGAGATAGACGCAAGCAGAAACAGGCAGAACAGGCGATGGAAGAAGCGCAGTAGAAAGGCCTTTGGATGCGGGTGGCTAGGAGAAAAAGAGTAAGACCCGAAAGTCTTACCCTGCTATGCAAATTGCCAATACGAAAAAAAATAAGAAGTAATTTTTTGATTATCAGGCTTTTATTTTACTAAAATAACCTTCGAAGTGTATTGCTGGTCGTCGATTTGGATTTTATAAAAGTAAGTTCCCTGTGCTAAGTTCGTAGCATCCAATTGAAGCGAAAAAATACCGGGCTGCATCCGCTGGTTTAGCAAATTGCGCACCAAATTACCTTTGGCATCGTACAGACTAATGCTCACCTGTGCCATAGTCGACAAGGAATAGTGCAGCGTATTCAGCTGTTCAAAGGGATTCGGATAAACACCCAGCAAAGCGAATTTTTCCTTTTTCAAAACGTCTTCTAAATTGGTTGTGGTTTGCGGATTGTGTGGCGCTGGTGCATCCTGATTCGCTTTCGGGGCACTGGCTGCGGCGGCTTTTTGCAGGTGGTTATCGCCATTTTTGGTATAAAATGCTGTTTCAAATGTCTCTTCCTGCGAAATTTCCAGGATTGGGGAGTAGTACCAGTTCGCCTGTGTGCTGTCGGGCTTTATATCCAACAAAAAATACCCATGCTGAATAAGATCGGCATATTTCATATGCGGATTAGGATTGCCAAGATTGAGCAGACCTGGAATAGGCTCAATCGGTTTATTGATTTGCCCTTGGAGAGTCTGTGCAGTAGTCAGATCAACATTTTCGTCAAAGTTGGCGGAAGTCACACTTGGCGTAATAAACTCAACCGCGACAGAACCTTCGCCGGTGGCGGGATTGTAATTATTGGGTGTATAAAACGGCGCCTGACCCACAATCGGTAAGGTCTGAAACGTCACATTCACGGGGCTATCCGCTACATCAAAGGCAAAAGCGGAATGTACATCACCAGTGAGGATGACTACATTATCAAGGTTGTTCTGTTTGATAAAATCAATCAATTGGGTACGCTCGGCAGGATAGCCGTCCCAGATATCGAGAAAGGTGTTCTCCAGGGCTTCGTAAGAGAAAGAAGTATCTGCCAGGGCTGCCCATCCTACATTTAGTTCAGAGAACATCACCTGCTGACCAATTATTTTCCATTGGGCGGTAGAAGTGCTTAGTTGTTCCAGCAACCATTGCTTTTGCGTGTCGCCCAGAATAGTACGGTCGGGATCATTCAACTCCGGATCGGTAATGCTTTGCAATTGCACTTCCCGACCTTCGAGCCGGGTGTCCAGCAGGATCAAGTCCATTAGATCGCCATAGCTGATTTTGCGGTAAACGCTGCGCTCATCATTGTCGCGAATCGGGAGCCATTCAAAATAAACCTGCTTGGCTATGGACTTCCGGGCCTCCCAGTCACCTTCGCCTTCGTCATGGTTTTCAGCACCATCCTTATAAGCATCATTGGCACTTTCATGGTCATCCCAAACTGTTATAAACGGGTGCTGTTGGTGTACGCGGATCAGGCTTGTATCGAGGCGATAAGTAGAATAGCGGGTGCGATAATCTTCAAGCGTGAGAATTTCTGTAGCTGGTTCCAGTGGGCGTAAGGTGGCGATGGTGCTGTCGCCATAGCCCCGGTCGCCATATTCGTAAATGTAATCCCCCAGGTGAATCACGGCATCCAGGTCATTGCGCTCAGCAATGCGCTGATATACATTGAAAAAACCAGCCTGATAATTGCTGCAGGATACAACCGCAAATTTCAGGTGCTGAGACTGATCTCCGGTAGGAGTAGTCCGGGTTCTGCCAATCAGCGATTTTTTGCCGAAGGCTTCAAATTCATAATAATACGTCGTACCAGCCTGCAAACCATTCACATCAATTTTTACAGTATAGTCTCTGTCGGCATTGGTAGTGAAAGCCCCTGTGTTGACTATATTTTCAAGCGTCACGTCGGTAGCCACGCGCCATTTCACCTCCACAGACGCGCCATCCATATTTTCAGGTGTTACGCGCGTCCAGATGATGACGCGATTCTCTATCGGATCACCCGAAGCCACGCCGTGATAGAACGGCGCCCATTCAGGGTTGAAAGCATTGGGATTGCTACGAGCGATCACTCGGTCGCTGTGCAGCAGCGTGGTGCCATTTTGTTGTGCTTGTAACAAGGTGCATGTGAACACCCCAAAAAACACCAGAGAAAAGATTTTCATATAGCAGTTGTTTTTAGTGCTTGCAAAGCAACCATAAAAGTATGAATCAGGCGTAAAAGATCGGTTAATTTTGAATTAACTCGCATATTTAGGGCGATTACATTTTCAACCCAAGTTGATGAAAATCATAAACCCGGTTGATGGATATCATCGAGGTTACTTGCCAATTTTTCAGAACTTTGTAATGTGTTTTTTCTCACTTATTAAAATTTAATGATTATGAACATCCTGGCACCTGTAAAAACAATCATGACTACCAAGCTCATCACCGTTAATCCGGGCGATAAGCTCAAAGATGTGAAAGAGATTTTTGAAAAAAATCCGATCCATCATATTCCTGTAGTGCGTTACAAAAACATCATTGGCTTGATCAGCAAAACCGATTTTCTGCATTTCATGCGCGGTTTTACCAAAAATGATGAAGATCGGTTTGTAGATGAGGCCCGCCTGCGCGCCTACACTGTAGAAGAAATCATGACCAAAGGGCTGGCCAAGCTGTCTCCTAATGACCGTATCAGTGTTGCACTGGAGATCTTTTTGGCAAACCGTTTCCACGCGCTTCCGGTAGTGGAGAATGATGAATTGATAGGAATTTTGACGACGTTCGATATCATTAAAGCCTTAGCTGGTGAAAGTGTGACCTCTGACCAGGTCATCGATAGCCAAAAATCATAAGCCCAATGCTAAATATCCAGATTCTGGGCATAGGTTGTAAAAAAAGCCGGGCGCTCAAAGCTAATTTGCTTTCGGCGCTCCGTGCTATTTCTTTGGAAGTAACGATGGAAGAGGTCAATGCCATCGAAGATATTATCAAATATCAGATTGTGGCTACTCCTGCGTTATTAATAAACCGGAGCATCATAAGCGAGGGCTATGTACCCGAAGTGAAAGAACTGCAATCGGTGTTAAAACAATACGACCGCACAGATATGGCGATGAAAAATATATTGGTACCTACTGATTTCTCTCCCGTGGCGGCAAATGCCTTTCAGTTTGCACTGGATGTGGCCAAGCAACAGGAGAGCGAAGTGACCGTTTTGCATGTTTATCATCCTTTTTTCGATCCGGATAACCCCTTGGCCGGTAAGGAAGATAAATCAATAGAAGCTTCTGCTCAAAAACAACTCGAAGCATTTATTGGTGAAAATATTTCTCCAGCGGATCACCGGGATAAGGCTTTTGATCATAAAAAAATTCAAAAAGAGATTCGTTTTGGCTTTGCTGCTGATGAAATCACAAGTTATGCAAAGAATTTCGATCTGGTTATTATGGGTACAACCGGCGATGGTGATTGGGTAGAACAGATATTCGGTAGTGTTTCTTCTCATGTGGGGCAGCACGCGCAATGTCCGGTTTTGCTGGTTCCGCCGGGTGCCAAATTCAAGGGCTTTAAAACCGTCGTATATGCCAGTGATTACAAGCCAGAAGATAAAATTTTGATTCAAAGAGTGGTGGATGAACTGCAAATTGCATCTGATGCGGTTCATTTTGTACACGTGAAAGAAAATAATGACGAAAATTTTGTCATCAGAAATGGAAAACACGAATTGATTCCGCGCACGCAAGAGCCTGCAATCGACCTGACCCTGGCAGAAATTTCGGCGGAAAATATTTTAAATGCACTGAATGAGTACGCCCGGATTTATCAAGCGGATCTGATTATCATGAGCACCACTCACCGCAGTTTTATTGAAAACATCTTTCGCCGTAGTCTCACCAAAAAAATGGTTTTGCAAGCCAAAACCCCCATCCTGATTTTACATACCAGTAATTAAAATCGAAGCCCGATGGAGGACTGGAAAGCAAAATTCCGATCGTAATCGTTCCTTGGGATAAGGCTTTTATCCATGTTCACTCGAGTAGTAGAAATATCCTGGAGGTCGTTGCTCAGATCAGTAATGCCATAATTCAGGCGCAAACCGATAAATAATTCCTCGCTCAGAAAAAAAGAGATACCACCAACAATTTGCACGTCGAAACGATGGAAGTGGCGGGCGCTGGCATCACTCGATTCATAATAAGCGCTGATGGTTTGGGGAATTTCTACCACCTTTCCATCGAGCGAGCGGAGTAGATTGATTTGCGCCGGTGCTGGTTTAAGCGGGTCTTTAATGTAATCAAAGTCAAGCCTTATTTTGAAAGGCGCTACCGTTGAACCACCTTCGGTGATGCCACTATACAGCAATTCTCCCTTGCCACGGGCGTTGATTAAATAACCCAGGCTGATGCCGCCGGAAAGCTCTACCCGGTTAGTGCGTATGAAGTATAGCAAAGGCATTTCCAGATAAGAAGTGGTGATGGAAAGCTCTGTTTTTCGGGTTCCAAAACTGAAAAGTTCTTCATCTGTCGTTGAAGTAAAAAACCAGTAGGATTGCCCTGCAAAGCTGTAATTCGTACCCCTGCGGTTATACATAAGTTCCATGCGAAGGCCGGAGTGTCGGCTCAGCAGCGTATTGAGCCCAATGGACGCGTGGAAACCGGTTTGATAGGAAAAGTCTTCCGTAATTCTGGTATTGCCGATTTTTTCGGCGGGGCCTGAGATGCTGGCAAAAGTAAAACCACCCTTTAATTCCCAGGAAATATCTTTTTTTTGTGAAAAAGCAAATACGCTCGCACTCAGTAATAAACCGAGGCACAAGGCGTGGCGCTTACAACTGCTTCCTGAGCAGGATGCGATGCTGCGGTGTGGTTGATTTGGGTTCAAGACCAATGATATCAAAACCATTCTTCAATGCGAATATAAGCATTCCCTTGTGACTGTTGCGGGTTTTGAAGGTAATCGTCGGGTAGCCGCGTTTTTTTGCCCAGTCTTCCTGAACATCCGCCAGTGCTTGGGCCACGCCCAACTTCCGGAACTCTGGCAACACGCCGCCCATCCACGAATAAAAATACCCCTCGCGCTCATAACCTACTTTGAAACCAATGGCGCTTTCTTCTGCAAAAGCTACCAGTATCAGATGGGGCACGCCGGTCAGGCGCTTTCGGTATTCTTCGGCTTCGTGCGGATTGGCCAACTCCGGTATCTCCTTTGAAAGCGCCACCACTGTATCAATGTCGCTTTCGCGAATTTCAATAGAAGGCATAGCAATTTTTTTAAATATAACAAGCTGGCGTCTCCCACAAATTTCGCAGATATTCGCAGAAACCAGATAAAATCTGCGGAAATCAGCGTGATCTGCAGGACAATAGATTTCTATCGACGGATCGACTAAAGACTGTTAACTTCTCTACAAATCGATCTCCAAAAAAACCGGACAATGATCGGAATGCTTTGCTTCGTTCATGTGGTAAGACCGGATGAGTTGCCCTTGTAGGTTGTTGGTAACAGATTGATAGTCAATGCGCCAGCCCTTGTTGTTTGCTCTGGCATTCGCCCGGAAACTCCACCAACTGTATTCCACTTTTTCAGGATTTAAAAACCGGAATGCATCGGTAAAGCCATTATCGAACCATTTGCTCATCCAGGCGCGCTCCTCGGGCAGGAAGCCAGAGTTTTTCTGATTTCCTTTCGGATTATGAATATCAATTTCCTGGTGGGCAATATTGTAATCTCCGACGACAATTAGCTTCGGGCGTTCTTTACGCAATTCTTGCACCCACTGGTAAAAGTCGTTGAGAAATTCCATTTTAAAATCTTGTCGGATATCTCCGGTTGTACCAGAAGGAAAATAGCAGTTCAGCAGCGTCCAGTCGCCAAAATCGGTGCGAAGAATGCGTCCTTCGGAATCGTATTTAACTATGCCGCAGCCTTCGATCACTTGATCTGGTTCCACTTTCGTGAAAGTCGCCACACCACTGTAGCCTTTTTTTTCAGCCGAGTACCAATAGTCGCGGTAGCCCAGTTTTTCAAAAGGTTTGTGATCCACTTGATCGCGCTGTGCTTTGGTTTCCTGCACGCAGATGATGTCGAATTGATGTTCTTTGATCCAGTCGATAAAACCTTTATTCAGCGCGGAGCGCAAGCCATTTAGATTGTAGGAAATGATCTTTTTTGCCATATTGCAAAGGTAAAAATCCTGGGGAAAAAACGTTAACTTTGGACATGGACACCAAACGACCAACTTCGATTTTCCCTGTCTTGCTGGTCAATTTTATTGGCATGCTGGGCTACAGTATTATTATTCCCATCCTGGTTTTTTTGGTAGAAAAGTTTGGCGGCAATGAATTTATTTATGGACTGCTTGGCAGTATTTATCCGGCATTTCAATTGATTGGTGCACCCCTGTTAGGGCGCTGGTCGGATGATATTGGCCGGAAACGCGTGTTGTTGATCAGCCAGATCGGAACGTTTTTGGCTTGGTTGCTTTTTATCTTGGCCTTGTTTCTGCCGCGCAACGAATTATTTTCAATCGAATCCGGCTGGATGGGTACATTTTTTGTGACTTTGCCTTTGATTTGTCTGTTCTTCGCCCGTGCGCTTGATGGTATTACAGGTGGTAATGTTTCGGTTGCAAATGCTTATTTATCAGATGTTTCTACAGATGCGAACCGCAAGGCTAATTTTGGCAAAATGGCTTCTTCCACGAGTCTGGGGTTTATCATTGGTCCGGCGCTGGCCGGTGTGCTGGGAGCGACCGTTTATGAAGAGTTGTTGCCGGTGATTGTGGCGGCCTTGGTTTCGCTGGTTGCTATTTGGGTTATTCAAAAGTATCTGCCCGAATCACGTGAGCAGTTGGTAAAACCTGATCTTAAAACCTTCAATATTCGGAAGCTTTTTCAAATCGAGCACAAGGAATGCTACCAGATGGACAATTGCATGGACCTTAGCCTACGGGCTATTTTGCGCCAGCCCTTGATTCCGATGCTTTTTTTTATTTATTTTCTGACATTTTTGGGGTTCAGTTTCTTTTACTCCGGGTTTCCCGTTTTTGCAACACAGTATTTGAGCTGGGAGCCCGCGCAATTAGGCTTGTTTTTTACGGTTTCCAGCCTGGTAATGGTGGTCGTGCAAGGGCCGGTGCTGAGTTATCTTTCTGATAAAGTGGATGATGTGTATCTTGTCTTGTTTGGCAGTTTGTTACTGGGTACCAGCTTTTTGTTGTTTCCAATTGGAAATATGGTGGGGGTGTATGGGGGGTGTGTACTGTTGTCGATTGGAAATGGACTGATGTGGCCAAGTTTTTTATCTATTTTGTCTCAAACAGGGGTGCCGGTAATCCAGGGAACGATTCAGGGGTATGCCAGCAGTATGGGGAGTCTGGCAAGTATTTTCGGCTTGATTCTGGGCGGACTTTTATTTGGCGTGATCGGCCCACAGGTGTTTTACATTGCCGGAGCCATGTTGTTCCTGATTTTTTTATTGACATTCCGGTTGATTGGATCTGCGAAGAAAGAAGTAACGACAAGTACAAATTAAACACGGCGACACCTGCGAAGGGATGCCGCCATGTCCGAAGAAAACCCTATTTACTTGCGAATTAATAACAATTCTGGAAATCATGCGCCAGGTTTTCATGGTATCAAACAAACCGGTTCTATGCCCCAGCGAAAGCTTCCGCCTTAGTCGCATCAAAATCAAATTGACATACTTTACACATAACTTTATGTTTTAGGCTTGTTTGTTTTAGATAATAAAATACACTTACAATTGATTATCAATTGTTTAAATAACGAAAAAATAAACTAATCAGTTTTGTTTTCCTTAAAAAATACCCCGGTATTTACTTATCAAGTTTTTCATTTGGACTGTACAGGTCTTTACCGGCTTGTTCAGCTGCGATTACCACATCTTTGACATCATTTAGCCAGGAAAACAGAGCAAATGCAATGGCTATCAGCAATAAAGAGCCCAAGGTTACAAATGCGGCTACGTCTTTAAAAGCAAAACCCATTGCGGCCACCAGCGCAATGCCAGCGAGCATGAGAAATCGGATTAAAGTCATTTTTGAAAATCGGGTGATTTGAAACATGGTGATTTTTGCTTGTTTATGTTTTAAAAAAAGATACCATACAAAATTAGGAGCTTAGCACGCAGAGCGCTACGTAAGTATTACCGTATTGGAATAGCGTATTACCGTAAAAGGGTTGGAATGGTGTGTCGGGAAGTTTTTATTAAAATACCTGCCATTTGCCAACCATCCGTTCCTTCGGTATTCCAATTTTTTTTGAAAAAAATCTTGTCACAAACAGCTAAAAATCAGAAAATTAAGTCGATTGCTTGTTTTAAATCAATCCTTTTTCAGCAGCTATTTTTACCGCTTCGGCGCGGCTGCGGCAGTTGAGTCGGTTGAGTATATTGCCCACATGCATATCCACCGTGCGAGTACTGAGATATAACTTGGAGGCAATTTCCTTATTCGACAAGCCATCAGCGACTTCCTGCAAAATTTCCATTTGACGGTCGGTCAGTCCGGCGCTGGCAGCTACTGAATCATCGGTTTGAGCAAAGGGAATTTTGTTTTTGGGTTTTTGCAAACATTCCAGCACAGCTTCGATTTTGGCGGCAAGTGGTCGCAGCCCCAATGCTCGGGCTTCATTCAGGGCTTTTTGCAGTATATTCAGGGCTTCTTCCGTTTGTTCTGATAATTCTTTTAAGGCGCAACCTTTTCTATAAAGTCCGATGATGTTTTGCAAAGGAATATTCAATTCTTCAAAATGAGTGACGGCCCGGTCGAATAGAGAAGCCGCATCTTCATAGTTTTTTTGCAGCAGTGCCATTTCTCCCAGTGCAAAGGAAAGTCCGCCCATAGCTTCAGGATTGCCGGTACTTTGAGCAATTTTTGAAAAAATCTGCAAACACTGATTCAGCAATTCATCTTCTTTCTGTTCGCCAAAAAATGCGGCTGCGGCAATCAAGCCCGCTAAAACATCGTGCTGATCCTGCGAAACTTCCCAGTTGTGCATCAATTGCTGATACTGTAGGGTGGCTGCTTCGATTTCGCCATTGTACTCATGGATAATCGCCTTTGCCCAGGGCATGACCAACAAGATGTAAGCCAGGTGTTCTTTCTCGCCCAAAACCTGACATTGCTGGATATGCAAAAGTGCCGATTTGCTCTCGCCCCGGTGACCTTTGATCAAACCGGTTACGCCGTGCGCTGTCGCCCGGATGGCATCAAAAACATCAGGATTATCTATCATGTCTTTACAAACATTCAGTGCTTTTTTCCAATCGCCAAGTCGGAACAGCACCCAAGACATACAAGGCAGGCACAACTGAGCTTGCATATCCACGCCATTGGTGCGGCAAAAATTCAGTGCCGTTTCATAGGCTTTGATCGAAGCGTCGAATTGAGAAGCATATTCGTACACACCTGCAAGCCGGCGGTAAGCATCCGCAGCGGCTTCTTTATGATTGCCGGCCAGTGCCAGATTAACTGCTTCGTGTGCAATCTGGCGGCCCTCTTCAATTTTACCCTGCATTGCCAAAAGGTATCCTTTCAACCCCATTGCGCGTGCCTGAGTAGCAGGCTGGTTTACTTTTAGAGCTAAAGAAATGGCCTGATCGCTAGCCTCCAAACCATCATTGATGCCAAATTCTGCGACGTAACGACTCGCCAATGCCAGCCATTCTCTGGCGGCTTCGCCGGGTAACCCTGCTTGGTCGAAGGCTTGGGCTGCCATTTTGCGGCTGTTTTGATACTGTAACCAGGTGCTTTGCAAACTGTATGCTATCGCCAAAGAGCGGTACACTTCACCGAGTCGACGAGGATCTTTTTGTACTTGCTCACTTTCTGCCAATTCACGCAAAGCCATAATCGATTCGTGCAATTGCCCAACTACCTGAGCACAATGCGCCAACTGTTCCAAAATTTCCAGTCGTTCCGTCTCGGCTTCCCCTTTTTTCCAAAGCTCGAGTGCTTGCTGTCCGGCACGGATCGCTTCGCTATGTGCATGAACATGGCAGTACTGGCGGGCAAGCTGTACATAGGTCAGGCGGGCACGCTCCGGTTCTCCGGCTTTATGCCAAAACTTGGCCAGGCGTTCGGTGGCTTCTTCTTTTTGTGACAAATATGCTGCAATCTGGTGGCAAATGTGTCTTCGTTTGGACCAAAGAATACCGTCTTTTACAACCTGCCTGGTGACCGAATGTCGGAATATCGCCTTTCCCGGCGTGGTTTCCTTGATAATTTCGGTTTGTAGTAATTCATCAATACCGACGTCATCTCCGGTGATTTCCAGGAGAAAAGAAAGATCAAATTCCAAACCGAAAGCTGCCGCTACTTCTAGTTTTTCAATAGCTTTCGCCGAGAAATTTTCTAGTTGAAGCAGCACCGCATCACGAATAGTATCAGGAATGGGCAGTTTTTGCTGCGGTGCCAAAACCCAGGTTTTGCCTTCCTTTGTCAACATGGATTTGGCGAGCAGCACTTTGGCAATTTCTTCGATAAATAGAGGTAAACCCTGGGTAAGGCTAAATATCCTTGGGCTCAGTTCATTGTTCAGTTTTCCGTCAATTATTAGCTCAACCAAAGCACGCGTCCCAGCTTCATCCAAATGCTCTAGCTTGATTTCCGTGAGCATTTTACTTCGGCGCAGTTCATTGCGCAACCAGCGCAGTCGGGAATTCTTATTCAAACCTTCGCTGCGATAAGTCCCAATGACTAAAAGCGGCAATTGTGAGGCTTCAGAAATAATGGATAATAGCACTTCAAGCGTGGAATCATCGGCAAACTGAAGGTCTTCAATAACCAATGCCAATGGTTGTTGCGTTGCGGCAGTATAAAAAACTTCTTTAATGGCGGAGAAAAGCGTTTCCCGGTCCGTGTCTGTTTCGGGCTCTCCCAGTTCCGGCAATAGCAAACCAAGAAAAGGATAAAGCTGAAGTTTTTCCCTGGGAATTTCATTCAATAGATGCCTCAAAGCCTGAATAACTGGAGCAAAAGGCAATAATAATTCTTCAAAAAAACGACTTTGAATAAGCATTATACCTTGATTATCAATGCTATGTTTTAGTAGTGCCGATTTGCCTATACCAGCCTGTCCGGATATGAGTACAAACCTTCCCTTACCCTGCTTGCATTGAAAAACAGCATGCGAAAGTGCCTGGGACTCCGCCTCTCTCCCGATGAGATAGGTGTTGACCGTCATTTTGGGGACGTTTTGGGTGATTTCGATTGGTTTGCAAGTTTGGATTTTTTACGCGAAGTGTCAAGGGTAAGACACCTCACAAAAACCTCATAATCATTATTTTAACTTGCTTTTAACAGTTTGACGGTTGATCAACCCGCCCATCCTTCCCGATCGAGGCTTCTGAAATGGATCGCTTCCGCCAAGTGTTCTATTTTAATTTCTTCGCTGCCATCCAGGTCGGCCGCAGTGCGGGCTACTTTCAAAATCCGGTCGTAAGCACGTGCAGAGAGTTGGAGTTTTTCCATTGCTTTTTTGATGAGCATGATGCCAGCCTGATTGACCTGACAAACCTCTTGTACCAGCCGACTAGGCATCTGAGCATTGCAATAAATATCCTTAAAATCCTTGAATCGCTCCGCCTGGATTTCACGAGCTTTGACTACACGGGTAGCAATATCCACGCTGGTTTCGGCCGGGCGCTCCCGGCTGGAAAGCTCATCATAGCTTACCGGAGTTACTTCCACATGCAGGTCGATGCGGTCGAGCAGCGGCCCGGAAATTTTGCTCAAATACTTTTTCACAACACCGGGACCACAAACACATTCTTTATCCGGGTGATTGTAATAACCACATGGACATGGGTTCATAGAAGCGATCAGCATAAATCCGGCGGGGTAATCTACCGTGGAGCGGGCCCGGGAAATGGTGACACGGCGCTCTTCCATGGGTTGGCGGAGCACTTCCAGCACAGTACGTTTGAACTCAGGCAATTCGTCGAGGAACAATACCCCATTGTGCGCCAGCGAAATCTCCCCCGGGTGCGGATGCGTACCTCCGCCTACAAGGGCCACATCGCTGATGGTATGATGCGGAGACCGGAACGGGCGAGTCGTAATCAGTGAGGCATCGGGTGGAAGTACGCCTGCTACCGAATGGATTTTGGTAGTTTCCAAGGCTTCATGCAGGTTTAATGGTGGCAGAATGGTTGGCAAACGCCTGGCCAGCATGGTTTTCCCGGCGCCGGGCGGGCCAATGAGGATGACATTGTGCCCACCGGCCGCGGCAAGCTCCAGCGCCCGTTTGATATTTTCCTGACCTTTTACATCCGAAAAATCTACTTCATAAATATTCTGCTGATCGAAAAATTCGTCGCGGGTATTCACAAATACTGGTTCTAACTGCAAAGTCCCATCCAGAAACTCAGCAGCTTCGCGGAGGTTTTCGATACCATACACTTCCAGGTCATTGACAATGGCAGCCTCCCGGGCGTTTTGTTTGGGTAAAATAATGCCCCTGAATTTTTCTTTTCGGGCCTGAATGGCAATAGGAAGTGCGCCTTTGATTGGGCGTAATCCGCCATCGAGTGACAATTCACCCATGAGGATAAACTTGTCGAGCAAGGTTGTGGAAATTTGCTTTGTCGCCGCCATACAACCAATTGCAATAGGCAAATCGTACGCCGAGCCTTCCTTTCGAATATCTGCGGGCGCCAGATTGACCACTGTTTTTACCCGTTCCATTTTGTGCCCCACGTTTTTCATGGCTGCTTCGATGCGCTCGAAGCCTTCCTTGATAGCATTGTCGGGCAGACCAACCAGGTGATAAAAATTTTTCCCGGCCATGACGGCGCCGCCTGTATTCACTTCCACGGTAATTGTTTGCGCATCTACGCCGTGCACCGCACTTGCAAAAGTTTTGACCAGCATAATACCAGGGTTTAACGTTTTGGGTTCAAAATATCAAAGAAGGTCTTAATTCAAAACATGCCTGATTTTTGAACACTCTACTATGAACAGTAGCTATTATGACGCAAAAAAAGGAAAAACGTAACGCATAAAAAAGAAAAGGTGTTGAACGAAAGCTCATTCAACACCCACGGACTCACCTATCTTTTGAAGGGTTTAGCTAAATAAAAGGCTACTTGCCTTTTTCTTCGGCATATCGATTATTGGGGTCTTTTTTACTCAAAAAATAATATCGATCACAGAAATTTTCTAGTTCTTTGATTTGTGGCTCTGCCAAAAACGGTTTCACTTCTGCCCGCAATGAATCCATCATTCCCCTGCGGATCATACGGGATTCCTGATAAACGAGTGCTACTTGGTCGGCATATTTTTCAATAGCTGGCGCTAATTTTTCACGTTGTTCGGGCGTCGCGCCGATTTTCTCATAAATGCTTTGTTTTAAGCCATCCGCATAGCGCATATTGGCAATGCGGTTGATTTTTTGTTTCACCAGATACCGGTTGGTATAGAATCCTGCTACAAATCCCATACTAACCAGGCTGATGAGTACGAATGCTATTTTGAATGTTTTCATAGACAATAATATAATTGCTGAATAGCTGGGTTATTTTCTTTTTGGCATTTCCAGGGGAACGTTCTCTTTGTCTTTTTTCTGGGGCTGACGCTGTTCCTGAATTGTAAAGGCATCCTCTGGGGTCAGTTGTTCGGTGCCGATGATAGATTCCGGGGAAAGTTTACCCTCCCAGAAATAAACGCCAACGAGCGAAACAATTACAAAGGCTACACAGGCAGCCGCTACCTTCGGTGAAAGCGATATAATATCCGACCAGAATCCTGAATCTTTTTCTTTCTCTGCCTGTAATCTGTTCATTACACTATCGGTAAAATGGCAGTCTCTTTTTAAACGCAGATCCGAAACACATTCACGCATGTACAACAACTCTTCCCGCTCACGTCGCAGCGCTTCCGATGACGCTAATGCTGCATCAAGCCGGGCACGCTCAGCGGGCGTCAGTTCATTGTCCAGAGAATAAAGTAATAATTCGAGCGCTGTCTTTTCCATACTGGATTATCTTTTATATACACTGGAACGATAGTTCATTATACGATGTTCCATTTTTTTAAAATATCTTTCAGTTTTTCCTGGGCCCTTGCCAGGCGAGATGCTACCGTGCCCTGGGGTAATTGTAGAATCTCGGCGGTTTCCTTTACAGAATAACCTTCAATCAGACGCAGGATAATGACCATACGAAAATCGGGCTCCAGAATTTTGAGCGCTTTTTGTACAGCATCCCTTATATCATGGCGTTCGGGATCCACACAATTATCCGCGCGATCGGCATTCATTTCATTTCCATGAAAAAACGCAAGCCGTTTATAGCGGTTGTCTCTTCGTTTTATTTCGTTGAGCGAGAGATTGATTGCAATTCGGCTCAGGTAGGTAGAAAGTGCAGCCTCCCCCCTGAAATCTCCTAACGAACGATAAAACCGAATAAACACCTCCTGCGAAACATCATCGGACTCGGCGGTATTGCCCAGCATTCCTATGACAATAGATCGCACCTGATGTTCATGCTTATGCACCAACATACGGAACGCCGCACTGTCGCCCTGCTTCGCCCGTTCCACCAGTTCAATATCTGTAGGCGTTGAGAAGCTTTTCAATGGGTATTCTTTAGTTTAGACATCCAAAACTCATAGTTTTTCCCGAACCTATAATTTTTTTTCGAGAAAAGTTTTGTTTTTAGATATTTTTTTATCAAGAGAATATTTGCCTTTTTATCAATTTGCCGAAAGTTAATCAGTTTTCTTGGGCACTTTGTAGGAAATATTAAAATCATCCAGCACCATATCCAAAATGTGGTCTTCTCCGAGCACATAACCATCTTTCAATTTATAGCCATAAAATTTACTCAAAGTGCTCCAGTAAGTAGCCGTGATGCCCCCGCGCAAATCCTTGATCAGATGGTACGTGGGGATGCCCAGCTCGCGTTCGATCATTTTTGTGAGTACAAAGCCCTGCGTACGCGTCAGTTTTTTGAGGGGATCTTCAAACTTTTCCTTCAAATCCTTTTGCAAATGCCTGGCTTCTTTTCTTTTCTTGCGGCGCTTGACATCCTGGGTTTCTTGCTCCAGTTCCCGGAAAACTTTGATCGCCTCCACGGCATAAGGGTAAGCTACAATCGCTGCCCGGCGGTATCTTTGGTATTTCTTATATTCTTCATCGTCAGAAAAAGCGCGTGGAGAAGATATGGATACATTTTCTAAATTTGCTACAATTACCGTATCTCCACATTCGTCAATGATCGCCGGGTAAATTTTTCCTGCCACGCTCACCCGGGTTTCCTGCTGAGCGTTTGTGTAAATGGCAATGTTCAAAAAGACAATAATCAGCAATAAATTCTTCATATGCTTGGCTTTACAATACAAGGGCGCAAAAAGTTCGTTTTAAAACATGAAACAATCAATTTAGCGCAAAATTGTAACAAATTCTCGTAAGTGTTTGTTAAATTCTGTTTAAAACGGACATGGAAACAACGCAAATACAAGGTGAATTTCTATCGAAGCTGCAAAAAAGCCTCGAAATAGGCACTTTTGTCAAACTGACCCTGAGCAAACCAGGCGGCAAAGACAAGGACCTTAGAAACGTTTTTGCTCGGCTCGTCGAAATCAAAGACGAACCTATGCTTTCCTTCACGCTGCGTTATCCTACTAAAGATATCACCAAAAATCACCCCATTGCTGAAGCTATTACCATCATTGGTTTATGGTTGGGCAATGATTTTTTGAATGGAGATCTTTACACTACCGAAGGAGATTTTTTTATCCAATACAACAAAAAACGCATACCCCGTTTGTTCTCCAAATCTCCGAGTCACCAAGTCAACCCTTCAGTCGTGCATAACAAACAAAAAAAGCGTTTCATCCTACCTGAAGGTAATGTGTATCTCTGCGCCATGGGCATTACCGGAGCCGATGGTCAAGTGCTCCCCACCGGGCAGAAAAAATTTCGCCAGATCAATAAATATATCGAGATTATAGACGCACAATTGCAGCAATCGTCACTTCCCGACCACGCGCATATCGTGGACATGGGCTCCGGCAAGGGCTACCTGACTTTTGCTTTGTACGATTATCTGACGAATAGTTTGGGACTTGATGTCACCGTCACAGGCATTGAACTTAGGCAGAATCTGGTGGATTTTTGCAATAATCTGGCTCGGAAAGCTGGTTTCACCAAATTAAATTTTATTGCACAAGATATAAATGATTATCAACCAGAGCGGATCGATATGCTCATTGCGCTGCACGCCTGCGATACGGCCACCGATCTGGCTATTGCCAAAGGTATTTTGGCTAAAGCGGAAATCATCGTGGTGGCGCCTTGCTGCCACAAGCAAATCCGAAAGCAAATGCAGGTTACCAATGATTTTCAGTCGATTCTCAAGCACGGCATTCTCGAAGAGCGCCAGGCAGAGCTCATTACCGATGGCATCCGCGCACTACTCATGGAGGCGCAGGGTTATAAAACCAAAGTGTTTGAATTCATTTCTACCGAGCACACCAGCAAAAACCTGATGATCACCGGCACCAAAGGCAAGCTCAATGAGGAAGCTTTAGACAAAGTGGGGGCGATTAAAAGCCAGTTTGGCATTGATTTTCACTATCTGGAAAAACTGCTGGATTAGTTCCACTCATGTTGTTGGGGTACTTTCGGCGTCACCGTTTTGGAAGTGAAAATAAGCACCTGAATGATCAGCCCGATCACAATGATAAACAGCGCGTCCATATTGGTGAACAGGCTCGTATTGGCAGCAATGCGCCCACAATCATCCCTGAGCTGCTTGCCCACATCCAGCTGGATCTGGCTGAGCTGCGTGAGTTCTCCTTTCGCGATGGCAAATAAATTTTCAAAATCCCGCTCGGTCGTTTCCGGCGTCGATCCTTTTTCAAAACGATCCAGATACTGACGCTCCATATCATTATAAGTGGCGAGTTCCTGTTCAAAATTATGCAGCACCCGGTCTTCACCTTCCACCAGATAGGTTGTTTCAAATTCCCGGAGTAAGGTATCCATGGCTGCATTGTGCGCTGCAATCTGTTGCCGGTCATCGGCGATGTTCAGGTTTGTTTCCGCATTTAGATATGATTCCAGGATCATGCGCTTTTGGTACAAATGATCCGTCAGGTGAAACACATACGTTGCGGGCAAGAGCCGGTCTTCATAAATGGAAGAGAACGAGTCATTTATATCGGAAATGCTGCGTCTTCCCCAAAACATATTAACCAATACGGCTATACAAATAATCGCAAGTAAAAATGCTGCCTTCATTTTCGGCTGAATACTGAATGCCCAGTTCATAGTCTTATAAATTAGTCTTAAATCATTACTAATCAAAAATAATACAAAATTGG
>CAZGAU010000061.1:14477-27432 GCA_964523725.1 uncultured Saprospiraceae bacterium | reverse complement strand
CTAAATTAAGCACCTTATTATACACCATCGCCAAAAACAAATGGCTGGATGAATTAAAACGCCGCTATCAAACAGCTAAACACGAAATTACACTTGACGAAAGCCTTGCCTCACCTAATCATACACCTATAAACCCTATCGAAGAGCAAATTTTTACTCGGGAAGACCAGGAAAAGATGACCCGGGCGCTGGAGCACTTGGACGCTACCTGTCAGGAATTATTTCAGATGAAATATAGGGAAGGCATTTCCTTGAGGGAGATTGCCAAAAAGCTTGGCGTGAAAGAAGACGCCATCAAAAAAAGACACGAACGCTGTAAGGAAAAATTGAAACAGATTTTTGGACAAGATCCCAGAATTGAATAACGAGTATGATGAAACTGGAAGACATACTGGATGATGCCGCCCGCTATCTGCGCGGAGAGATGGATGAAGAAGAATGCGACTTCTTTGAAGAGTTGCTGAACCAACATCCGCATCTGTGGGAGGAGCTACGCTTTATGCAATTGGTGCAACAAGGGTTGACGGATTTGCAGGAAAAACAAGAAGTCAAGAAAGAATCGAACAAACCTCCCCACATATTTAAAAGAAAAGCATGGGGCTTTTTAATTAGCATTCTGTTTGTCTTTCTACTTTCTTTCTGGGGGTACAAGAATTTGCTTGAAAATTCGCACCCCGATTCTCCGATTATGTATTGCGCTCAGAATGAGGTTTCTCCAATCACAATTTTTGGTGGAGGCTTAGGGGATTTTGGCGCCAACCGAGGCCATTCAGTGTGTGCTATGCCTTCTGGTGCTATCGCCTTTGTGGGTACCTTTGAAGGAACCGGTATTCTTGGCACTTGTCCGTTTGAAAGCAAAGGGCAGCGTGACATGCTTATAGGGTTGTACGATATTGAAAATAAACACTTTAGCTGGCTCATGCCTATTGGTGGGAAATATCCAGATGTACCCATGGATATCGTAACTGATAGTAAAGGAAATTTGATAATCACTGGGAGTTTTGGAGGAAAGATCAATTTCGGCGGACGGTACTTTCGGGCAATGGGGGTGGATGATTACGGTGAAAGAGATTTCTTTGTTGCTAAGTATCATCCTGATGGACAACTGGACTGGGTAGATCATGGAGGAGGACTTTGGCATAATCCAAACCACACAGGTGTAAATTCTGGTTATGCTCTTGTTACTGATTCAGAAGATAATCTTATAGTAAGTGGTGTATATATCGGCGAACCGATAATAGCTGGCGAAAGACTAAAATCAGGAGGTCCTAACGAAGATATTTTTTTGGTAAAATATGATAACTCGGGTAACCCTAAATGGGTAGAAACGATCACATCCAATTACATGGTGTACGGTTACAGCCTTGGTACAGACGATTTTGGCAATATTTACATTGGTGGTTCCTTCGGACATCATAATTTTAATGGTTGGGCTTCTTTTTCAAATGATACCACATTATACAGCATGGGTGGGCGTGATATTTTTCTAGCTAAATATAGTTCCGAAGGAGATTTCTTGTGGGTACAACATGCTGGCTCCAAACAAAATAAAAATGGATATGATGGTGTTTACGGACTTGCTGTAGATAAGAATGGTGATGTTGTAATAGCTGGTGTTTATTACGGAGAAGCTACTTTTGGAACTAAACGTTTGAATTCATTTGGAGGGCGAGACATTTTCCTGGCTAAATACAGCCCCGATGGCACTCTGAAATGGTTAGAAGGAATGGGAAGTGCTGAAGGCTCAGGTCCAAAAAGTGAGCAGGCAAATGATATTGCCATTGATAGTGATGGTGCGATTTATGTAACTGGCAATTTTACTGAGACAATCTATTTTAGTGATCGCGATTCATTGACAACCAGCGGAAACTACAATTTCTTCCTGGCTAAATATTCGCCCGAAGGAAAAGTCTCCTGGATCGTGCCTGTCGAAACAAAAAATGACTTTCAAAAAGCGGAGGGAAGGAGTATTGCAATTGCCCGAAATGGAAATATAGTTGTGACCGGTTCTCTTTCTGGTACGATTCGTATTGATAATCAAGATATAAAAAGCCGAGGCAATGGAGATATTTTTATGCTGATTTTCGATAAGGATGGGAATTTACTTTCCACCCAACCCATTATTGCTTTGGTTGATAAAGTCAATTACTTACACTAAAATCAATCGTTATAATTTGTGCTATAACGACACATACGCTACAAAAGCCACCCACCACTTCCTGTTCTTTTGGCTCCCCCTCTATTTAGGATGTTTAAGATGGTAAGCCAAAATAAAGATAGCAGATAAAGAATAGCCTTTCGTACGTTTTAAGTAATTGCTAATTCGCTGAGGTCCCCACTTCCGCTGTCGTAGTTGCAAAATCAGTTGTTCGGTTTCGTTTTCCAGTTTTTGATTGCCATATTTTGGGGGACGTTTTGACTCATCGGACAATCCTTGAAAACCGCTTTGCTTGAATCTTTTTATCCATCTATAAAGTGTAGTCCTGGCAATTCCACATCTATTACAAGTAGCTGTGACGGAGCCAGTTTCTTCATAGATTTTTAGCCATTTTTCCCTCGCTTTTTGCTTTCGGATTTGTTCATCCATACCCGAAAATACAAATTCTTTATCTATTCAAATAATCCTAATTTGTAGCGAATGTCTGGTTATATCACAAATTGAAAATTTCTTTTCCAAACGCTTCGTAAACCTTCACGGACAATGTCGATTCCCCTTGGGGAGAAGCTGTTTTCCTTGTAACCGTGATTTTTTATTGCAATAGGTTTTCTGTGCAAATGTTGATGAAGTCCCATACTGGCAACGATAGCATAAGCGATGCTCACCAAGGCTACCAGCTTTTTAAGTTTATCCAGGTCTGTGAGATGGGTAGCCTCCAAATCAAAACCTCGCTTCTTCACATTTTGAAAGGAGCACTCGATTTGCCAGCGTTTCTTATAGAGCTGAGCCAGGAACTCCACCTTAGCCGTACCAAATAGAAAGAGCAAATCGCCGTCTTTAAGCACTTTGACATACACATTGCCCCAGATGCCGTCCACGCTGCAAGCACGCAGTTGCAAGGTTTTGCGCCCCTGGAGTAACTGCTCCACCGTATGGACCTGGTCATCAAGCCCGACCTGACGAGTGATCTTATGATGTCTGGGTACCCGAACGCAAAACCGAATCCCCTGATCTTTGAGGAATTTCAGCCAACGATGCCCAATAAACTCCCGATCGCCGAGCAATAAGCCAATGCGTCCACCCAATAACCGGATACATTTTTTGAGCAAATCGATTCGCTCATCCGTATTGGAATTGCCGCTATTATTGTCCAGTAACTCCCAATACAACGGAATACTAATGTGCCGACAACGCACAATCATCATCAGGATATTGACCTAGCACTTACAAAAGTCCCATTCTGTTCGGTCCATACATATAGTTACTTTCCCCCTTTTGGGTAAGAACATGGATAACAATAAGGCTACCTGTTGGTAATCCAGCGATACCTCCCGAAAGAAATCCTGTATCCTGACTTCATTGGAGGAGGCTTTGACCTCCTCATTAAGCTCTTGTGCCAGCTCACAAAACTGTACAGATCGGGGTTTGATCATCGCCAAAACAGAAAGTACGATGAATTTTTTGCGAGCCAGGTTCTTTACAATTGGTATCTTATCCAGAATCGCCGTAACTTCGGCACAGCAATATTGCTTCATAAGGAAGTTAGCCGTTTTTGAGTGTGGTAACCCAAATATGACGCTTCCTTATGTTTTTTTCACCCTGCTAACTTTTTAGTAGGGTAGAGTAGGTAAGTAGTACTGGCATGAGAAGAAAAAAAATTATAAATTGGTAGTGAAAAGTTCTTATTTCACTACCAATAGAAAGGGTTTCCAGATAAATTTCTGAAAACCCTTATAAATACTGGTCGGGGTGACAGGATTTGAACCTGCGACCACACGCCCCCCAGACGTGTACTCTACCGGGCTGAGCTACACCCCGAAATTATATTTACACTATTCTATCGAACGGATCATGCCGAGCAGCATCCGAGATATTTTGTCGTAGCCTTTGTAAAACTTTTCGTACGAGCTTTCGTCCAGAATCGATAAATCCAGCAAAATCTGGAGGATGGCTACGCATTCAAAAACAGACGATCTTGCACTGATGTAAAATCGCTTCTTGTCGGCGTTATTCATACGCCCCGTGCCTTCCGCCAAATCTAGCAAAGAGCTTAAGCTTGCTTTTTTAAATTGTTCTTTGAGGTATGGATCCATATTGTCCTGGCTTAGGAGCATTTGTAGCACCCTAATATTCAGGGTGCGAATCTCCTGGTAAACGTCTAATTTTTCAAAATCGAACATTTAGAAGGATTTTCCAGCAATGCTCCTCCGAGCTTATTGTCACTGCGGTTAAAAAAAATGTGGTCATTACTGGATTCGAACCAGTGACCTCCGCTCTGTCAAAGCGGCGCTCTAAACCAACTGAGCTAAATGACCTCTATGCTATTTTCAGAGCGAACGCAAAGATAAGAATTTTTTCCTGCGCTTGGTAAATCCAAACTTCAATTTTTGTACTCGCTTTTTTGTATAAACCTTTCTTTTCTTGGACTGGTTTCATTCTAAAAAAATATGCAACATAATCCGGTTGCCAAACTTCTGATTATCGTAGGTATCCTGCTCGTACTGGCCGGCGTGATTTACTATTTTTGGGCTGACTATTTCCGCTGGATCGGGCGGTTGCCGGGCGATATCCGGATCGAGCGTGAAAATATGCGCTTTTATTTCCCGATTACAACCATGATCTTACTGAGTGTTTTTATATCGATTCTTTTTAACTTAATAAAAAAACTTTTTTAAGTAAAGAGACAATTTTAAGTTCAAATAAAATATTTTATAAGGAGTTGATTGTCAGGTTAATTAGACTTTCGACAGTCGACTGTAAAACTGTCCGGACACTTAATAAAACCTTGAAATAAATGGCTTTACGAAGTAAAAATTGTGATCATATCGAAAAAATTGATGCCGTATTATCACCCAAAGCGCAGGAATGTGAAGAATGCGTAAAAGACGGGAGTCGCTGGGTACATTTGCGCACCTGCCAGTCTTGTGGTGTCACGTTGTGTTGTGATTCTTCGCCGAATAAGCATGCTACCCGGCATTTTCAGGAAAGCGGGCACCTGGTGGTTGCTTCTGCCGAGCCTGGAGAACGCTGGTTTTGGTGTTATGAAGATGGGGCGTTTGTTTCTTATTAAAAAGTTTGCTAAAATGAAAATCTGATCTGGCTTTGGTCAGACAGATGACAGACAGGAAATGTCTATCGAAAATTTTGTGACTTTCGTAGTAATTCCGCGTTATTTTGTCGGTAAGTACAAAAAAATACCATTCCTGCGTGCAACTTTTGAAAAAAATCGGAGTTATTAGGTAATAGATTCAACAAGGAATAGAGTTTTTTCATACTAATTCAATTATGACGGAGGTCGTGTCTTTTCAGGCGCGACTTTTTTCTTTTAAGAAAATGCCCGATGCAGTTTTTCCTGTGCACCGGGCATTTTTAATTTATTCTATTTTTTATAAAAAAGTTTATGCAGACTGGAATGCTCTGAACAGACTGTTGTTATCTCTGTAGTGATCTACTTGACCGATAACCAGACGAATAAAGTCAATCAATGGAATAAGCCCGAAAAATCCACCCAAAGTAATAACATACCACAGGATAATGATGGGATCACTACCCAGATAAAGGCGGTGAATACCAAGCCAGCCTACGAAAAATGCCAATAGAATGGCAACCACCTGATCGTCGTTATCTGCCAGGTTGCGGGTAACCCAGGATAAAAACTTCGCGCGGCGCTCGGCGCGTTTTTGCGCTCTTGCTTCTTTCTTTTGCTGCTTTTTCAATTGCTTGGCAGTCAGAGCCATACCGCCGGCTTCATTGTCAGCTTTTTCAATAGTGGTAGCATCTGCCGCTTTGGGTGCGACTACATAACCAAATACAGGCGCATGAGCCAAAGAAACACTGAAAACAAGTAATAAAATGAGTTTAAGTGCTTTCATATTGCAAATTTTATAAGGTTAAATAAGAAAATTGCGCAAAATGGAAGGAAAGTTAGAAATTTCTTTGGTGAGTTCTTAGTTTGATCTAAAAAAGTTGAACAAATATTGATCGAATAAGATGTGAGCATTTTGTTTTCAATTATTTCGGGACACGAAGCGCCGGAAATTCCCTTTCATCTCTTCGAAATCCTGGACGAAATTCTCCATTTCCGATTTTAAGATGTCGTGCGTGTCTTCAATTTCTTGATGATCTAAGGCGAGGTGGCGCACGTGCAACATGATCCGGTGCCGTAAGTCGTCAATATGCTGGATTTTTCGCAACAAAATGGAGCGATATTCATCCACATGTTCTACCATGTGAAAATAATCAGGATGTTTCTGCACGACATCCATCAAATCATGTTGAAAAATTTTGATTTCATCCTGATAGAAATCAAGCTGGCTAAGCCATTCCCGGTGTTCCTGATGTTGTGTGTCCCAATTCATGGCATTAAGTTAGAACTTTTGGATATTTCAACCGGTGATTTTTGTCAGCTTACGTTGGCTTATCTGGTTCTTTCAGTGTTTCCGGGCTTTTTTCAGTATTTTTATAAACGATAGTTCTATAAGGAAATGGAATTTCTATGCCTTCTGCGTCGAAGCGCTTTTTTACACTTTCCAGAAGATCGCAGCCCAGGGCGAAAGCATCGGCATTGTTGCGGGCCCAAACGTAACAGCGCAGCGTTACTGCGAAATCGCCCAGTGCAATGACCCTCACAAACACATCTTCCCTGCCTTTTTCAATCTGCTCCGGCGTGCGTCCATCGATGTGCAGCGGATGCTTGAGCGCCTCATCAATCATAATTGCCCGGGCTTTATCAATATCGGAATCATAACTGATACCGATTTCTACAAATTTACAGATCTTGTCATCATAAAAATCTGCATTGACAATCACTTCCTGACTAATAATTGTATTGGGAATAATTATCCGGCGATTATTGAAATCACGAATCACCGTATGTCGCAATGTAATATCTTCTACCACACCATTGAGCGTATCGCGGATAATCAACCGGTCATTGACGCGGAAGGGCTTGAATATAACAATAAAAATGCCGCTCACAATATTACTCAGCGCCTGCTGTGAAGCAAAACCAACCGCCACGGCCAAAATACCAGCACCTGCAAGCAGCGAACTGGCCACACCCCGAAGGTTGGGCATGGCATAAACCGCCATACCAAATCCCACAATGTAGATGATAGCCGTAATAAAATGCCGCAAAAACTGATAATTCGTAGGATCAGCGTTGATGAGAATACTGGATTTTCGCAAAAACCGGCCAAACAAGCGGTTAAAGATAATTGCAATAATAAAGGTGGCTACGATAATTCCGAAAAAAAGCCCAATACTTTCCATATCGCTGAAAAATTCTTTGATCATAATGCTTTGTTTGAGCTGTAAATCTATTGCAAAAAAGAGATTTGGCGGATTTTTCAGCGCTGTTTTTTATCGATGTGCGTATGCTGCCTATTGTAAATGAAGTAAATAAGAACGTAAATATATATAAAGCGTCGGGCTGTAGCAAAACAACCTGACGCTTCGCCTTCAATTTAAAGCCCTTTAGTTTTTAGTGGCTTCCTGGTTCTTTTTTTCCATGAATTTTTCGATCAAACCAGGTACTTTTTCAAATGCAGCAGACAAACCCGAGGCATGCCGTGTAGAAATAAACGAAATTTGATCAGCTCTGGATACCAGAAAACCAATGGGTTCGATGCCAATACCACCACCAGCTCCGGCGCCTTCGCCATGGCCTTGTTTGTTGGGGGCTTCACCTTCGCCACCGCCGGAACCAAAGCCCATGCCCAGGCGAATGACCGGCACGCAGCGAAATTCTCCCAATTCAAATTGCTGACCAATGACGGTGTCGGTCCTGGCTTCTGATTTAAGAAATTCCGTTATTTGAGGGATCAATTCTTCAAAATTAACGTTCATTTTGGTACTTTTTTGGTTAAGAAATTGGATTGAAACAGAAATACTCCAGCAATTCTGGAAAGCCGGTTTTCAATTTGCAGTGCCAGGTTCGTTCTTCCTTCAAAATTTACGGAAAGTTGCCGCTGCGGGCGGCTCGCCCAATAAAACAGCGGGTAGAGATAAGCGTTGGTTACGTAGTCGTCGGTATCGAGTTCCAATCTGAATTGCCGTACTTTAAAAGTTTTCAGTAACTGAAGAATGACACTCCACTTGAACTTTTTTGAGCCTTTTCGGGCTTTTTTAACTGGTTTTTTGAGGGGCTTTTTTGCCTCCAAAAGATAAAAGTCCTTTTGCCAGAAAAATACATGCATTCTTACAATGGGATTGTCTCCCATCAGCAAAAAGGAAGCGCCTCCAAGTCCCCATATTCGCACGGAGTAATCATTCTCCCATGTGTTGATGTTGATAGTAATGGGCGCCAGCAATAGCCACGCCAACAATACAATCAATAAAGCAATGATAATCAATAATACCACTATTTCCGGTTTTGGATCAATGTAACGGATTGTATGGTAAAATGCATTGATATTTCTCAGTGGTTGAACCTGACTTTCATCAACGGGTTATTTAGAATTGAAATAGATTCCAAAGCAGATTTTCCCAGCAATACCCAAATTTATGTCTGATAAAACAAGTAGAAAAAAAGTCTTCTGGTGGCAGGTGCGCCGATTCTTTATGACCACTATGATCGGGGGGCTTCTGGTCATTTTGCCCATCACTATATTTGTTGCGCTGGTTCGGCTGATTTTTAACTTCATCGCGGCGATCATCGGACCTGTCGGCGAGATTTTTAATTTCTCGGATGATATTGCTCAATGGATCGTCAGTCTGATCTCGTTGGCTATCGTGATTTCAGTGTTCTTTTTGGTAGGACTAATCGTTCGAACCGAGTTCGGCAATAAGTTTTTTAAAAACCTGGAAGACCGGGCCTTAATGCAATTGCCTTTGTACAAGGTGATCCGCGATACGGTTCGACAGTTTGTAGGTGTAGAAAAAATGCCTTTTTCACAAGTAGTACTGGCGGATGTGTTTGCCAACGGTATCTGGATGACTGGTTTTGTGACCGATGAGCACCCGAATGATTTTTATACAATTTTTATACCGACCGCACCAAACCCGACCAATGGCTTTGTTTTTCATGTGCATACATCAAGACTTAAGTTTCTGGATGTCAAATCAGAAGATGCCATGAGTTCGATCATTGGACTAGGAATTGGCTCTAAGGTAATTTTTGCAGCCAAAGAAAAAGACAAGGAAATCAATCTGCCGGAACCACCACCTGACGCCGCTTCCTGAAAACCAGTACATACATCAGCCAACCTGAAAAAATCAGCAAAGATGCGGTGAGAATTGGCAAACTTCCGCTGATGGTATTGATATAACCGGCAATAATCGGTGGCACCGCCTGTCCCAGCGATTGCATAGACTGGTTGATCCCCAGAATTTCCCCTTGCTGCGCGGGCGTTGCCTGCTCGGAAACCACGGCGGTCATATTGGGCGCAGTAATGCCTTGTGCAATAGCCACCAATGGGTTCAAGATATAAAACCAGTAGCTTTGATCGGGGAGCAAAAGTAATCCCAAAGCTACAGCGAGCGCAAAAATAGAAAAAGAAATAATGTTGGCAGATTGGACATAACGGCTGAGAATGCGCACCACAAGTCCTTGAGTAATGGCCAGCCAGATGCCGATCCAGCCGAAGAGCAGTCCAATATTTTTTTCGGTAAAACTGAATTTCTGGATTAGCAAAACCGAGAAAAACTGGGTAAAAAAACTGAATCCAAGTGAAAGCAATAAAATGACAATAAAAATAGCCCGCAGATTGGGCGCCTGAAATGCCGTGCTAATATTTTGAAAACCGCTGAAAATATTGATATTGGAAGACCTTTTTGTCAGCAGGGTTTCCCTGAAATTGAATTGCACCAGCAGGATGTTGAATAAGGTAAGAATTGCTGTAAACCAGAAAGGCGTAGCCGCATTAAACCAGCTTACCACTGATTCATCCGCCAGGATGCCGCCGATCGTGGGGCCCAGGATAAAACCGAGGCCAAAGGCCATGCCTACCAGCCCAAAATTTTTTGCCCGAGACTTTGCATCGCTGACATCGGCAATAGAGGATAAGATAATGGCAATATTACCCCCGGTAAATCCTGGCAATGCCCGACTGATAAAAAGCAACCAGATATTCTGCGACAAAATCGCCCAGGCAAACAGCAAATAACCAATCATCGTGCCTACCAGTGACAAAGACAGCATCGGTTTACGGCCATAGCGATCAGACAAGGCGCCCAGCATCGGTGCGCCGAAAAATTGTAAAATCGGATAAGCGGCGATCAAAAAGCCATAAAGAATGGAACGTTGCTCAACCGAAACCTCCGGCGGGAAAAAATTGTTGGATGGTTCAAAAAAGAGAGCCGGAATCACCGGAATAATGACGCCGATACCAAGCAAATCAATGAAAATGGTCAAAAATATGGTAAACAGCGTCGAGCCGGTGCTTCTTTGGGTTGTCGCCATGACATCGTGTTTGAAGCGACAAATTTAGCCTTTCTTCACAAAGTTCAAAACCGTAAATTTAGGGCTGCTATTTTCCGGGAGCCATTATGGCAGCAACTCGCCGGCGCCTTTGCGGATGATTTCCGGGAGGTCGCCTGTAAAATCTACAATAGTGGACGGATTGTTGCCACAGATACCACCGTCGATTACAATATCTACGATCTTTTTAAAATCTTCGTAAATGTCCTGAGGATCAGTGAAATATTCCAGTACCTCGTCATCTGATTTCAAAGATGTGGTCAGGATCGGACGTCCCAGTTCCTCTACAATAGCGAGAGGGATGTTATGAGCGGGTACCCGAACACCCACCGTACGTTTGCGGTTTTTGAACATTTTGGGCACCTGATTATTGCTGCGTAGCACAAAAGTAAACGGACCAGGCAGGTTTTTTTTCAAGATCTTGAAAGTCGTATTGTCGATGGGCGGGGTAAATTCTGAAATCTGACTGATGTCTTTGCAAATGAACGAAAGCATTGCTTTTTCCGGTTCGAGCCCGCGGATGCGACAGATGCGTGTAACAGCGTCACTGTTGTTAATGTCGCAACCCAAGCCATACACTGTATCAGTCGGATAAATAATGATGCCACCTTCAGCGAGGGTTTCGGCTACCTGTCGGATTTTTCTGCCTTCAGGGTTATCAGGATTGATTTTTAATAACATAGATTTAGAGCAATTCTTAATTTTCGAAATTGGGTATTTGATTTCAAATCTTAATTAGTCGGGCAAAATAAACAGCATTTTTAAAATGAAGAATAAATTTTTTGAAAAAAGTGCAACCGAATCCGCCTCATGTCCGTCGTAGCTGTAAAATACAAAATTATTACAGAATAAAATTAGTTAAAATGAATGGACCCGAAATATTGATCCCGATTATAGCCGTAGGCGGCTTTTTTACCTCGGTGATTGTATTTGTATATATGTTTTTCTCTTCGCGGCATCGCGAGCGGATGGCTTTGATCGAAAGCGGCAAGGACGCCAGCGTATTCGATTCTGCCAAGCGCGAGGGTAAAAGTGCTCTGAAGTTCGGTATGGTCGGCGTGATGGCGGGCATCGGTCTGGTTCTCGGCAGTATGCTGGATCGTTTTGGCATGGAAGAGGAAGTCGCTTACTTCTCCATGATCCTGCTCATGGGTGGACTGGGGCTGGTTGGCTTTTATTTCCTAACCAACTCCGGCAAGCAAGACAAAGATTCGGATATGTTGTAAATAGGTGGTGGGGTGATTGGGCTGCTCTCAATCATCTTATCATTCTATCAATTGCTCCAGAAAAGCATATACAGCAATCCCCGTAGCAACCGCTACATTCAGTGAAGTTTTGACTCCATACATCGGAATGTGCACGCTCCCGTCCAGCAAATTCAATACCTCATCCGAGATTCCGCTCTCTTCATTTCCTAAAACAAGCGTACAACCTTCTTTGGGCAAATGGTATGATGTATAAGGCACACTGTCATTGGTCCATTCCAGTCCAATCAAGGGTTTGGCAGCTTTTAAGGCCTGCAAGGCGGCAAGATCGGGCAGATGCTCGTATGGGACAAACTGTTCGGTAGAGCGGGAAACACGCTTCAGCTTTTTATTCAATTCAAGTGATTCGGTATGAAAGGTGTAAATTTTTTCAATCCTGGCGCCATCGGCCAGCCGAAACAGTGCGCCAACGTTGCGCATGTCTTCCACGCCATCCAGTAGCAGGGCAATCGGGTGACGATTCGCCTGAATGTGTTGCAAATAGGCCTCAAAATCCGGGCGTGTGTCTTCGAATAAAAGTTGTCTTCTTTTCAAAATAAGGTCGGTTTATCGGTATCATTTCAAATTATCCGCAAAAATCGGGAAATTTACAACATGAAGGATGCCTTATTCTTTATCGCCATTGTGCCGGATGCGCAAATTCAGCAGGAGGTCACGGAATTCAAACAATATCTGGCCGAGCACTTTGGCGCTTCGCATGCGCTGAAATCGCCACCGCACATTACTTTGTTTCCGCCGTTCAAATGGCCCCAGGATAGGGTAGAGGCGCTCCTGGAAATGCTTCGCGACTTTGCTGCCCCGGAAGCCCGCTTTGAAATCATGTTGAAAAATTTTAATGCGTTTGCGCCAAGCGTGATTTACGTGGACGTCATGCCAAATGAATTACTTCAAAATTTCCAACAAAGACTTGAAAATCAGTTGGAAAAGGAGCTTGATTTAAAAAATGACCGCGGGCATCACGGGTTCAATCCGCACATGACCATTGCGCATAAAGACCTTAAGCACGGGCTTTTCGCAGAAGCCTGGCAGTATTTTTCCTTGCAACATTATGCTCGTACTTTTGAAGTCGAAAATATTGCTCTACTTCAGCATAATGGCAGGCGTTGGGATATT
>CAZGAU010000061.1:0-14377 GCA_964523725.1 uncultured Saprospiraceae bacterium | reverse complement strand
CGACGATCGTTTTCCGGTTCAATTGGTCAACCAACTGCGATCTGCGGGGGTCATGATTGCTGATCCCGTCTTTATTGCCCGTACCGGCTGGACGACCACGCAGTTAAAAACCGCTATTGCTCAGACACAGTTGAAGCCCGGCTACGATCTGGTTTCTTTGCTTATTGGCGTGAATAATCAGTATCAGAAAAAGAACATCGAAATCTACCGCCAAGAATTCCGCGAATTGCTGGAAACTGCGTTATCTTTAGCCGGCGGTGATGCCAGCCGGGTCATTGTGTTGTCGATTCCCGATTATGCCTATACGCCGTTTGGACGAACCAGCAATTCGGCAAAAACCAGCCAGGAAATTGATCTGTATAATGCTATCAACCTGGGAATTACAAAAGAATATAATATTGCATATTTTGATATCACGCCAATTTCCCGGGAAGGGCTGGATGATCCTGCTCTGATCGCCGGTGATCAATTGCATCCTTCTGGAAAAATGTACAGCCGTTGGGTAGATTTAATTTTCAATTATGTTAAAGTTGTCTTGGCGGAGTAGGGGATGCTAATTGAAAATAAAGGCTTTCAAGGATGTATTATAATTTAATTAATTTTACATATGTAAAAAAAGTCAATTAATTTGGCTGCAATTGTTATTTTTGCAATATTATCTGAAGGCGCATCACACATATGAGGAAAATCGCAAGCACATAATTTGCGCCAGCAAAATACGTTTAATGAGACACATGGTGTTTGCGGCTCTGGGACCAGACGCGGAGGCATAATATCAAAACCCGATTAGATTTATCGAGCTTATGAGGATAAGATGGACGGTGCTATTGCTTATCTCCTGGGTTGTTGTTGCCCACGCTCAGCCGTATTTCCCGATCAAGGTTAATAAAAAATGGGGCTTGATTGATTCGGAGGGGCGGATCGTATTACAACCGATTTATGATGCTATTGGTGAATTCAAACGCTTTGGCTATGCAGTTATGCAGCGCAATGGTGGCGTTGGTTTGCTCGATAGCCGAGGTAAGGAAATCATACCCCCAAAGTATGAAGATCTTAAAGTGTTGGATTCATTGCTCGTAGCAGTAATGGATGGCAGCGAATGGCAGGTAGTCAATTTGCAGGGCGACATTGTATTACCCAAAGGTTATGAGCGGGTTAATGTATTAAACGAAAACTACATAGCCTTTCGGCAAAATGACAAGTGGGGGGTAGTGAACAACCGTGGCAAGCAAATCAGCGGACCGCAGTACGACGATATCCGGCTGGAAAAAAACGAGGTTTTTCTGGTGCGCAAAGGTAATAAACTGGGGCTGCTCGCGTCTTCCGGCAAGGAACTGCTGCCTGGCACCGCTGATGAAGTAAGCTTTTTTAATGATAGCCTGGTTTTTTATAAATCCGGTAATACCTGGGGTGCCGTAGATGAAGCCGGCGCCAATCTTCTTCCTCCGAAATACGACAATTATTTAAGAATCTCCGATTCTTTCATCAAACTCATCGCCAATAATAAGATCTACGTTTATTCACTGGCCTGCCGGAGTGTGATTACACAAGGTGATTACGACGATTATTATGCTTTTTCCAAAAAATATTTAATTGTAAAAAAGAATCGCCAGCTAGGCTTGATTGATTGGTGCGGTACCACGGTTTTACAGCCTCAGTATCATGAAATACAAGCACATGAAGGTGATTTATTTCGCGTCAATTTCAAGGGTAAGTGGGGCATTGTAGAAACCAATGACAAACTTGTGGCGGCTTTCCAATATGATTACATTGCACCCCTGCGCGGTAATATCGGTGTGGTGAAAAAGAAGCAGGCTTTTGGGGTAGTCAATTTTAAAGGTGAAGAAATTGTTGCTCCACAATACAAACGTATCGAAATTGAAGACAATCGTGCCAAGGCGTACTCCGGGAAAAGCGAGTCAACCGGGGAAGAATCGCTGACTTTGCTGGATTTTGATGAGGAAGGTCAACTGGTGGGGCATAGCAGTTTTGAAAAGCATTTTGTGCTGCGCATCAGCGGAGGCAAATCCGACCGAGCTAAACGACGCCCCCAAACCAACGATTACGTATTGGATAAGTACGAGTGGTTTTATTCGCCGACCAGTGACCGATGGGGGCTGCGCCGCCTGGAGGATGGTACGGTTCAAATTGAACCAAATTTTACAAGCATAAAAGTTTATAAAGATCTGGGTTTTACCCTGGTAGGAATTGATCAATCCAATCGTTATGAGTTTGAACGGACAACCTATCGCTTCAATATGGTATATGGCTTGGTCAAAAACGATGTCGGTTTACTTGTAACAGATGTAGATTTTCTTGACGTCCGGTTCGAGGATTTTTACAATAACAATCCGGTGGCGCGTTGCATTTTTGCGAATGGTCGTCATGGTCTGGTAGATCGCATCGGGCGTGTGATAGTAAAAGATTATGCATATATCGGTGAATTTCAGGGGGGTGTTGCAAGGGTAAGCGTGAAAGGACGCTTGTCAGGCAGTATGAAATATCGGTACAGTCTGGGGAATTTGTCGGTGTACCTGAACGGGATGCAGAGCGGCCATACTATGTTGGATTACACCCAATACGACCAGTTGTTTCAGCGGGAAGCGGTATTGATTTGTGATGGTTGCGAATGGGGTTATGTGGATACGCTTGGACGAATGTCCGTTTCGCCTAGTTACACGTTTGCGGAAGATTTCACCAATGGTGTGGGGATCGTGGAATGCAACGGCAAGTGGGGTATGGTCAACAGAAATGGGAATCCGCTCATAGCCTGCCGGTACGACGGGATTGAGTTTTTGAAAAATACCAACAATAAAATCGTGCGTTTATATGTGCAAACACCTAAATACGGGCTGATCGACACTCTCGGGCAACTGGCAGTAGATGCAACTTACGATGAGCTTGGTTCCTTCTGTGAAGGGCGCCTGGCAGTGAAACGCAACGGTATGTGGGGCTTTGTGAATGACCAAGGTCTGGAAGTAATTCCCTGCCGTTTTCGGGAAGTGTCCAACTTCAGCGAAGGACTGGCAGCGGTAAAAATAGGGCGATACTGGGGCTTCATTGACAAACAAGGTGAAATTGTTATTGATTTTAAATATCTCCGGGTTGGCAATTTTAAAGGTGGATTGACCTGGGTCAGTACACCGGAAGGTACCGGATATATCAATCAAAAGGAGCAGTTCATAGTTCCGGCCAGGTTTGACCGTGCCCACGATTTTGAAGGCGATGTGGCGCGGGTAGTGCAGAATGGAGAATTTGGACTTATAGATCGGCAAGCAAAATTCATTGCCAAGCCACGTTTTGCGAGCATTGATCCTTTCAATAAGCATGGTTTGGCAATTGTCAGTTACGGTAAAAGATGGCTTCGTTATGGTGTAATCAACCAGTTGGGGGAGTTGGTTACATCGCAGCAATACAACGAAATCCAGGCTTATTCCGAGGGTTTTGCTGTAGTAAAACTAAAAGATAGCTATGGCTATATCGACACCACTGGCCGACTTGTGATTCCCTGTGATTATTCCAAGGCGTCAAGCTTTTTTGAAGGCAGGGCGGCGGTGCAGCGGGATGGCTCCTGCGGCTACATCAGCAAAAGCGGCGGCGAAATTGTACCTTTTGAATATAGCAAATGCCTCGACTACGATGGAGGGAAAGCCGTGGTGTACAAAGGCATCCGGCGTGCGGGCCTGATTGATTTGCATGGCAATCTGGTCATTGAGCCGAGTGTTGACCGTTTGTTGACCTTCCGGGAAGGAAGGGGATTGGTAAGAGATAATGAATTTCGTTTTTATTACATTACCGAACAGGCGGGTTTGTATAATGGGTTTTATGATGAAGCAACTGAGTTTCAGCATGGTGTAGCGGTCGTGCAGGTAAATGGAAAATGGGGAATTATTAATCGCAAGGGCATTGAAATTATCCCACCGAAATATGATAAGATCGAAACATTTGAAAATGGCTACGCCAAAGTACGCATCGAAGGCTTCACGGGTTTGAGTGATTTGAACGGGCAGCTGATCGTAGAGCCTGATTTTGAGTATATTAGCTATGCCGGCGACGGCTTGTTCCGGGTGGAGCAGGGCGATCGCGTGGGGTATTTTGATCAGGATGGAAAATGGGTATGGACGCTTTCGAAGTGAATGGTGTATGTAATATTTTAGTAAATAAAAGCACCCGTTTTAAATTTAATTTTACAAATTCATGTTCGTTTATAATGTTTTTGAATTATAAAATTAAAACACTGCCAGTTTTTTATACACCAAATTCACCGGAAGCCCCATAATATTCGGATATGTCCCTTCGATTTTAGAAATTTTACACAGCCCGATCCACTCCTGAATGGCGTAAGCGCCGGCTTTATCATATGGCTCATAATTCTTGATGTAATAATCAATTTCTTCGTCGCTCAGCTCATCAAAGTACACTTTTGCCACATCCGAGAAAACTTCTTCTTTGTCTTTTGACAATAGACACACCCCTGTAACCACCAGATGCATTTGCCCCGAGAGTGCACGTAGAATACGGACCGCATCATGATAATCGGTCGGTTTTCCAAAAATCTGATTGCCCAGAATAACAACACTGTCCGATGCGATTATTATTTCATCCTGTTCAATGAACTCTCTTGCCGCCAGGGCTTTCTGATGCGCCAGATAAACCGCCACTTCATGCACCGGCAGATCGGCAGGATAGTCTTCTTCATCAATATTTACGGCATGCACATCAAATTCAAAACCAGCCTGTTTGAGCAAAAAACTGCGGCGCGGTGATTGGGAAGCTAAAATTAACTTACGTTTCATCTTTATTCTTTTAAAAACGCCGCAAAGATAGGGGACTTATCATTAAAATTTAAAATGCAAAAGTGTTAACTCAACGTCCGCTTTTGATAAATTCCTGATGAACCGGATTGTTTTTGATATAATCATGATAATTACCGTGCGAAATCTTATATAAGCCTTCGATTGCTCCGTTGTACAAATACACCCAACAGTCCGGCTGATCGCCTTGAAAATCAATCGGTACGAGCTCCCGGCGGTATTCATTTTGGTCGGGATGTGCCCAGTCAATGCCTTCATAAGCGTCCAGTACTTCAAAAACTTTGTTGGCATCGTGCAGGTGAAAAATGTGCCCGCCAACATACGAAGATGATTGCGGATCAAACACAGCACCCGGATATTGCCCAATATCATAGAGGTACCCTGCCATGGTCGCCTCACCCAAAAAGCTGCTGTTCATCGTCAAAAACCTTGACATCGCTGAGTTTATGTCGTGCATAAGCGTACCATACACAAACAGGTATTCCATGATAAACTTTTTTGTGGAAACGGAATTTAAAATTTTATTTTGGAACTTATTCCGGTTTCTATTGTGTTTAGCAATCTGTTAAATGTAGATTAATTTTGCTTTAACTTTTCCGGGAAATTTAAAATTCTGGGTAAATTTTTTAAAATTTGCTCAAACAATCTTTTTACAACATGGCTTGGAGACGACTCAACGGCATGAAAATCGAGCTCCCCATCAAGGATGCAGTGGAGCAGGCTATCGTCCGCGAAAAAGAGCTGGGACACAAACTCAAAGTTTGCATTGGCTCTGACTCTCAGGTACGCGGTGGTGTGGTAGAATACGCCACCGTTATTGTTTTCCTAAGGGAGAAAAAAGGCGGTTTCATGTTTATCAACAATTCACGCACCACCAAACAGATGAGCCTTCGGGAGCGCATGATTACCGAAGTGGCAAAATCGGTAGAAGTGGCTTATGCGCTTTGTGATCTGCTCGACAAACATGACGTGGCTTTAGAGGTGCACGCGGATATCAACACCGATCCGCATTTTCAGTCGAATATGGCGCTTAAGGAAGCAATGGGCTACATTCTGGGGATGGGTTTTGTGTTCAAAGCAAAACCGGATGCCTTCGCCAGCTCGTACTGCGCGGATAAGGTGGTGTAATGTTAGATTAGAGAGTTGAGGAAGTTTAGAGCGTTCCAACCACTTTAGACTTACCTTGCTTAAAAATAAATCGAAGCTGCCCGGCTTGGTGCTGGGTGGCTTCACCATTTTTCCAAACCTGCATTTTTATTTTATTTTGTGAACAGACTTGCCCTTTGTCAGGTTAAATACAGTAATTCATCCAATTAATTTAATAGATGCACGAATAATTTTTAATATTCGTCCGCGTTTCCAACAATGTATTTTATTCCAAAAAAATCAATTTTCTATGAGATTTAAATGGTTATTCTTATTAGCTTTTATGCTGACCGCGGGTTTGTTATCGGCACAAACCAAAAAAACAACCCCTACCAAAAAAGCCACTCCAAAGGCTAAGACGGAAGCTCCGGCTGAGAAAAAGCCTGAACAGAACACGAGCAAAATCGAATTTACGGAGTATGAACTCGACAATGGGCTGGATGTCATCCTGCATCAGGATAAGTCCACTCCAATTGTTGCTGTAACAGTGATGTATCATGTGGGCTCCAAGAATGAACGCCCGGATCGCACGGGATTTGCGCACTTCTTCGAGCACTTGTTGTTTGAAGGCTCGGAAAACATCGGGCGAGGCGAATTCGACAAATACATTCAGAATGCCGGCGGTACTTTGAATGCCAACACCACTCAGGATCGTACTTTTTACTATGAAATTCTACCATCTAACCAACTGGAACTGGGACTTTGGCTGGAATCGGAGCGGATGCTGCATGCCAAAGTAGAAAAAGAAGGTATCGAAACCCAGCGTGAGGTAGTGAAAGAAGAAAAAAGACAACGCTATGATAATCAACCTTATGGCTCATTGCTGAAGGAGGTGCTGGCTCGTTCTTTCAAAAAGCATCCTTACCGCTGGGACCCGATCGGATCTATGGAGCACCTCGATGCCGCGACGGAAGAAGATTATAAAAACTTCTATAAAGAATTTTATGTACCTAATAATGCCATTCTTTCCATTGCCGGAGATATTGACATCGAGCAAGCAAAAAAATGGATACAGCAATATTTTGGCAGTATTCCGAAAGGCAAAAAAGAAATTTACCGTCCAAATATCGTAGAACCTCCGCTGGGCGGCGAAGTGCGCGACACCGTGCGTGACAATGTGCAGCTGCCGGCTGTGGTGCAGGCTTACCGCATTCCTGGACAAGGTACAGAAGATTATTATGCAGTGGATATGGTGAGCAAGCTGTTGTCTCAGGGTGAAAGTTCTCGTTTGTACAAAGCACTTGTGGATGATCAGAAAAAGGCCCTGTTTGTAGGCAGTATTCCGTTACCTAATGAAGATCCTAGTATTTCTCTTGCTTTTGGTATTACGAATGTAGGTGTGGACCCGAAAGACTTGGAAGCCGCGCTGGATGCGGAAATTGCCAAAGTGCAAAATGAATTGATCTCTGAGCAGGAATTTCAGAAGTTGCGAAACCAGATTGAAAACGATTTTGTGACCGCTAATTCTTCGGTTGCCGGTATCGCGGAAAGTCTGGCGAATTATAAAATGTATTACGGTGATGCCAATCTGATCAATACCGAGATCGAGCGCTATATGAAGGTGACCCGCGAGGACATCCAGAAAGCGGCAAAGAAGTACTTTAGCAAAGACAATCGGGTGGCACTGTATTATCTGCCAAAATCACCACAGCCCTAAGTTCAAGAGTTTAAAGTTTCGTGTTTGAAGTTTGAGACTTTTGAATTAAAATTTTCTTCTAATATAAAAAATTAAAAATGAGAAAATTAGCTTTAATTATAAATCTCTTTTTCATCCTTACCGTTGCGGCGCATGCGCAGGAAGACTTCCGGAAAAACTCCCCGAAACCGGGGCCGGCGCCAAAAATTGAACTGGGTACCTATGAGCAGTTTGAATTGCCCAATGGCTTGAAGGTCATTGTGGTAGAAAATCACAAACTGCCGCGCGTTTCGTTTCAGGTATTTGTGGATGTGCCGCCGATCAAGGAAGGCGACCACGCCGGTGCCGCCGATATGGCCGGGCAATTGCTGAAAACCGGTACTAAAACCAAAACCAAAGCCCAGATCGATGAAGCGGTTGATTTTATTGGGGCTTCGCTGGGTACCAGTGCTTCGGGTGTGTCCGGGGCATGTCTGACCAAGCATCAGGATAAACTGCTGGAACTGATGGCAGATGTACTTTTCAATCCGACTTTCCCGGAAGCGGAGTTTAATAAATTGAAAGAACAAACCATTTCGGGGCTGGCTTTCAGCAAGGACGACCCCAATACCATTGCCGGAAATGTGGCGCAGGTGCTGCGTTATGGCAAAGACCATCCTTTTGGGGAATTGACAACCGAGACAACCGTTGAGAATATCAAGCTCGAAGACTGTAAGAATTTTTATAATACGTATTTCAAACCCAATATTTCCTATTTCGTAGTGGTGGGCGATATCAAACCGGCGGACGCGAAGAAAATTGCCGAGAAATACTTTGGCAAATGGCAAAAAGCTGAAGTAGCAAAAGAAACATTTGCCAAGCCGGCTAAGCCGCAGGAAGTAAAAGTGGATTTTGTCAATAAAACCGGGGCGGTGCAATCGGTTTTGAATGTTACTTATCCGGTAGAACTGGTTTTTAGCGATCCGGATTATCTGAAGGCTTATCTGACCAATATTTTATTTGGTGGATATTTCAGAAGCCGCTTGAATGCGAATATTCGGGAAGACAAGGGGTATTCTTACGGCGTTGGTTCTACGCTTTCTCAAAGCAAGGAGATCGGCTATTTCAATGCAGGCGGCAGCGTGCGCAATGAGGTGACCGACAGCGCAATCGTGGAGTTTTTATACGAAATGAAGCGATTACAGGAGGAGAAAGTGCCTGAAGATGAACTGAATCTGGTGAAGAATTATATCACCGGTAGTTTTGCCCGTCAGTTGGAGCAACCGGCTACCATTGCGCAGTTTGCCCTGAACACGGTTCGTTACAAGCTTCCTCAGGATTATTATGCCACTTATTTGGAGCGCTTGAGCAAGATCACCGCCGATGATATCATGGCCATGGCCAAAAAATATATCACACCTGACAAGGCACACATTCTGGTGGTTGGTAACAAAGATGCTGTAGCTGAGAAGCTGGTGCGTTTTGATTCGGATGGGAAGATCGATTATTACGACAATTACGGCAACAAAGTAGAGCTGAAGAGCGGCGCTGTGCCGGCGGATATGACCGCGGAAAAAGTAGTTGAAAAATACATCGAAGCTATCGGTGGCAATGAAAAGCTGAACGCCGTGCAGGATATTTCCATGAAAATGACCACATCGGTACAGGGGATGTCTCTTGAAACCATCATGCAGCAAAAAGCGCCCAACAAATACTCGATGAGCGTGATGATGAACGGTATGGCCATGCAGGAACAGAAGTTTGACGGTACCAACGCTGCCGTCTCTCAAATGGGGCAAACTCAAAAGCTTGAAGGGGAGCAACTGGAAAGCATGAAGCAGCAATCGATTCTGTTTGCGGAGACCAAATACAAGGAATTGGGTTACAAACTCACCCTGAAAGGCGTAGAGCAAGTGGAAGGCAAAAATGCATATCAGATCGAGTTGGAGACACCCAATGGTGATAAGGTCACAGAATTTTACGACACGGAAACCGGCTACAAAATCAGAACGGTCAGTGTGGTAGAAAATGGCGGTAATTCAGCGACCGTAGTCAATGATCTTGGCGATTACAAAGAAGTGGACGGCATTATGTTTCCGCATTCTATTACAATCACAGGCGCGGCGCCGGTGCCATTGAAGTCAAAGGTTACGTCTATCGAAATCAATAAAGGAATTGAGGATGGCGTTTTTAAAGTAGAATAAAATAATATTTGAAGGAAAAAACCTAGAAGCCGATCGGTCACTGCCGGTCGGCTTTTGTCATTTTTTAAAAATTTTAATATTTAACAAAAGAAAAGGCAGCACTTAAACGTTCATTCCACAAACAATTAAAAGAGAGCTGCCTTATGAAATACTACTTTTCATCCACCCTCGTACTATGGACGCTTATTTTAAGTATCCCCTTTACACTACAATCGCAGGAAGAAAGAATCAGCAAAGGATTCGATGAAGGCGCCGCCAAGTTTGGAATCACGGATGCAGATTTGATTGATCGCCTCATGCCAATCGTGGAAGGTGTAGGCGGCACTGCCCGGGATATGCTGCAACAACAAAGTGTAAAACCCTACATGATGCCGGTGCGCAAAGTTGGTGCTAAAGGTTCCGATTTAAGTTATGCGCTGGCCAGCTGTCTGGAATACTACGTTAACCTCGATAAAAACTACAAGCTCAATCTCAGCCCGGATTATATTTCTTTGAATATTGAAAATTCCGGCCGGCGGATGACGCTCTTGGATGCGTTTCAGTTCTTAGCACACGAAGGCACGGTTAACGCCGCCATCGTACCCTATGAAGCCAGCGAACTGACTGGTGCGGTGTATTCTACGCAGAAATTCAAGATCAACAATTATCTCCATCTTTTCCGGGAGGTGACACCTGGCCGCCAGCGCGTGTACGAAGCTCGTAAAGCCTTAATGCGTGGTAATCCGGTGCTGATCGAACTGAAGGCCAACGAAAGTATAAAAGGGCTGGCCAACGCCAGTAGTCTGGAACCAAGCATTAACGGTACGCAGCTGTATCCCTTGATTGTGGTCGGTTATGACGAAACCCGTCAGGCTTTTGAAGTGATGAGCTGCTGGGGTAGAAACTGGGGTACCGATGGTTATATCTGGTTGAGTTATGATAATTTTGGTCAGCACGCGATGAACGGCTACGTGATGGTACCGGACGGAAATTATTAAAACCAGAACAAATAGAGTAGAGGCTTGAGTTTTGGAAAAAGGGAAATTTGTAAAAATTATTGTACATACTAATATCCCAAACAAGTTTACGCCTTCACCTTCCAGTGAGGGCGTTTTTGTTTTGACAGCCTGCTGCTTGAAAGATTGTTGAAGTTTTAATACCTTCGAGCGTCCTGGCTTTGATGAAACAACCGTCCAACTATCCCGGATTTTCCGGTTGACATATTTCGATGGTTGAAATTAAAATGTTAAATTTTTTATAAATTAGTGACAAGGATGCATGAAACACCTGCCTGCCAAAGTTATAGGGAGGTAATGTTCTGCCGTACTAAAACCAACTAGACAACTAAAACAACCTGAAAGATGAAGCGTATCGCCCTTCTGTTGGGAGTCATTTGCCTCACAGTGCCTTTATTGGCGCAGCAAACCGCCGTGTTCACCGAAGCCAATCTGGCTTACAAACGTGGCATGTCTTTTTATGATCAAGGACTTTTTGCCAAAGCACAAAGCGAATTTAAAGATGCAGTTAACCTGCTCCTGCCTGTCAATGAGGAAGAAGCGGAGCTGCTACGCACCAAAGCCGAGCTGTACTACGCCAAATGCGCTGTGCAACTCAATCACCCGGATGGGGAAAAACTCATTCTCGACTTTATCCGGACGTATTCGCCAGATCCTATTGCCAATCAGGCATTGATTGATATTGCCAATTATTATTTCAATGCCGAAGACTACGACAAGGCGATTGATTATTTTACCAAAGTGCCCGTCAACAGTATGGCGCGGGATCAACGCGCGGAAGCGAAGTTTAAGATGGGCTACTCCTTTTTTGTAAAAAAGCAGTTTGCCAATGCCAAGAATAATTTCATTGACATTAAGGATATTCCGGGGGATTATTTCTATCCGACCAATTATTATCTGGGCTTGTGTTATTTCTTTGAAGGCGCTTATGATAACGCGATTCGCAGTTTTCGCGTTGCTGAACAGTACGATCAGTATAAGCCTCAGATTCCTTATTACATCGCGCAAATTTATTTTGCCGAAAGGCGCTACGATGAACTGATTGCTTATGCTGAACCCAAACTGTCGGCTCGTGGATTGCAAAAAGAAAAGGAAATCCGCCAATTGATTGGTCAAGCCTATTTTGAAAAGGGCGATTATGCGAAAGCACTGCCGCACCTCGAATACTATGCCGAGCGCACCGGTCGGATGCGGGAAGAGGAGTTTTATCAGCTCGGATTTGCTTATTACAAAACCGGTGTACATCAGAAAGCTATTCCCAATTTTGAAGAACTGGCAAATGTAGAGTCGCAACTGGCGCAATACGCCATGTATTATCTGGCAGACAGCTATTTGAAACTCGGTCAGAAAGCCTCTGCCCGTACGGCTTTTGCTACTGCCAAGCGTATGACTTACGATGCGGGTATTCAGGAAGAAGCGCTGTATAATTATGCCAAACTATCATACGAATTAAAGGATCCGCGCGAAGCCATTGCATCTTTACAGGACATCAAGCCAAATTCTCGCTATTATGCGGAGGCTCAGGCGCTTATGAGCGAGATTTTCCTGAGCTACCGCGATTACAGACAAGCCCTGGCGATTCTGGAAAATATGCAGAATAAAACGCCGCAATTGCGAGAAAGCTATCAGAAAGTAGCGTATTTCCGGGCTTTGCAATTGATTCAGGAAAACGATCTGGATGGCGCCAAGCAATTGCTCGCAAAATCACTGCAAGATCCTGTAGATACGAAAACCCGGGCTTTGGCGGTGTACTGGCAGGGTGATATTGCTCAGCGCGAAAAACAATACGACGCCAGTATCCGGCTGATGACCCAATTCCTGACCCTGGCTAAATCAATCACCGGGTTGCCGGATGAATCTTCCATTTTTACCGCCAATTATGTGCAGGGATATAATTATTTGAAGCAGGAAAATTATACCGCAGCGCTCGGCTTTTTTCAGGAATCGGTGTCGGGCATCAAGCGCAATATGAACTTTATTTCCAACGCAACGGTGAAAACCGACATTTTGGGCGATGGAACCATGCGTGCCGGTGACTGCTATTTCAAGCGAAATCAGTATGCGCAGGCGGTTAGCTATTACGATGAAGCCATTGATCGCAAGTATTCCGGCTTTGTGTATGCGATGTTCCAAAAGGCGATTATTGAAGGTTTGCGTAAAAATACGACCGAGAAACTCCTGGCCCTGGAACGCATTGTGCGTGACTATCCCCGCTCGGAATTTGCCGATGACGCCTTGCTGCAATTGGGTATTACCTATCAGGAAATTGGTCAGTTGAGCCAAGCTGTGCCGCCACTCCGCCAGCTGGTGACCGATTACAAAGGCAAATCACCGCTGATCAATCAAGGCTTGATTCGTTTGGGTTTGATTACTTATAACCAGAACAATCCGCAGGGGGCGATCAGTTATTACAAGCAGGTATTCTCAAACAACCCGACCCCGGAAGAGGGAAGCCTTGCTCTGGCTGCGCTGGAAGAAATTTATGTGGATGACCTCGGTCGTGCTGACGATTATTTTGCTTTTCTGGAAACGATTCCGGGTTATAAAGTGGACAATATTGCCAAAGATTCGCTCAATTTCAAAGTCGCGGAAGCGCAATTTGAAAACGCCAATTACCAGCGAGCGATTGAATTATATTCTGATTATATCCGCAAATTTCCAAACGGTACCAATATTTTGCCGGCGCATTACAACCGCGGGGAGTCATATGCAGTACTGAAGCAGTACGGTCAGGCGCTAGCAGACTATGAATACGTGGTTGACCGCGGTCAAAGCCGTTATTACCAAAAAGCCCTGGAAAAAGCAGCGCTGATTGCTTACAATTATTCTCAGGATTTTGCGAAAGCATATAATCTTTATAATAAACTGGAGGTAGCCGCTACCAGCGAGGATATGCGCTTTGAGGCACAACTGGGCGCTTTGCGCAGTGCCTATCGAATCGGAAATCAACAAGCGGTGTACGAATTGGCCAATAAAGTTTCCAATAATCCATCTGCGAGTCAGAACCAAATTGCTACTGCGAATTTTTACCTCGGTAAGGTAGCTTTTGACCGAAAAGACTATGATAATGCGTTGACCGCGTTTAATCGGGTCATTTCAAAAAGCGATAACGAACAAACCGCGGAAGCCCGTTACCTGACCGCCTATATTTACTACCTGAAACGCGATTTGGACCGGGCTCAACAAATTACGATCAATGCCAACAAAGAAAGTTCGGCCTATCCCTACTGGGTGGCGAAGAGCGTACTGCTGCTTTCTGATATTCTGGCGGAAAAAGGGGATCTATACAATGCTCGCGCCGCACTGGAAGCCTTGCTGGAAAACTATAAAGAAGATCAGGAAATTGTGCAGACAGCCCGCAACAAGCTCAACCAGCTCAATCAGCAGATCGACCGGGCCAGCCGACTGGCGCCACCGACCGATCCGAACCGTCTGGAGTTTGAAAACGACAGCACGATTATTCCGGGAACCAGAAAAAGAAATAACAATAATTAGCAAGTTGTTAATTGCACATTACTGATTTTTTTAAATCAAAAATAATGGACAATCAACGATTAACAATTTTGATAATTGCCTAAAACAAAACGATCGCAATGAAAACCT